>JALOPB010000051.1 GCA_025454115.1 Desulfobacterales bacterium
GCTCAAGGTCCTGGTCGGGTTCATCCCGGCGTTCGCCACCTTCGCTTTAACCAAAGACTGGTGGCCCCTGGCTTACGGCGGCGCCTTCATCTGGTTCGGTATTACGGGCCTGCGCAACATCCTGCAGTCCGTGTTGGGCGGCGGCGGGTTCCGCCGCTCGCCGCTGTTGAATTGGAACGACTATGTCAGCTGGACCCGCCTCACGGATTCGCTCATGTTTACCGGCTTCTCCGTGCCGCTGCTGGATTACCTCGTAAAAACGGTCATCCTGGACCGCGGGCTCGGCATCACGACGACCACTCATCCCGTGCTGCTCTACGCCGGTATGGCCCTGGCCAACGGAATCTATCTTTCCAGCCACAACCTTCTGCGCGGCCTGCCCCGGGCGGCCGTCTACGGGAATTTTTTCCGCAGCATCGTCTCCATTCCGGTAGCGGTTTTCATCAACATGTGCGTCGGCGGCGTTTTGGCCGCCAGCGGAGCGCCCGAGGTCGCCGCCACGCTTCAGAAATGGGCCGCCATCATCTCAAAGACGGCCTCGGACATTGTCGCCGGCTTCATCGAGGGCCTGGCCGATCGGCACCGGAACATCAAGACCCGCCTCCGCGACTACAAGGGCAAGTTCGAGCAGTTGTTCGACATCTATGCCCAGCTGGAACTGATCTTCCCGGATGTCCAGACTTTCGCCGTCCTGCAGCACTCCAACCGTCTCAAGCAAAAGGCCAGCGTGGAAGCGCGCGATCTGGAAAAAATCATCATGATCCACGCGCTCGACCTGCTCTATTTCTGGATGTACCAGCCGCGGGCGCGCACCGCGCTGAGACGGTTCGTCCCCACGTTGTCCGAAGACGAGCGTCACATCCTGGCGAGTTCCCAGTTTACCCTGCAGCGCCACCGCGAAATCAGCCTGATGTTCATCGACGGCATCCTCGGCAACAATTTCCCGCGGCCGCTGTCCTTCTATCTATCCCGAAATGCCGAATACCTCGAATCCATCAAGCATCTGGTGTTCGGGGAAAATTTCGCCGAACCCTTAGCGGAGCCGGCGCCGGCCGAACCCCAGGCCGGCGCCGGCGCATCCGTCCGGGAGTGCATCGGCCCGACCATTCATCCTCCGAATTGAAACTCAGCGGCACAAGACCTTCAAACGGTAAAAGCGGAAGAAGAAGTTGTCGATGGGCAGGATTTCGGTGTCGCAGAATCCGGCCTCCGCTGCGTATTGCTTCAACGTCTCCGGGCGCATCACCGTCCCGGTTTCAACCGATGGACCATCGGCCTTGCCCACCGGCAGGCAGTGCAGCACGCTCCAGCCATACATCATCCATTCCACCTCGTTGCCCCTGGCGGTGAAGCGGTCGCCCACGCGTTCATCCATGACCATGACCGATCCGCCGTCCCGAGCCAGGCTCAACATAGTTCGAAGCGCACCGACCGGATCAGCCATGTCATGCACGCACTCGAAGGCCGTCACCAGGTCGTAACGCCCCCGGAGCGACGGGTCGGCCGCATCCCGATGGTGAATCCGGACGCGCTCCTCCAGGCCGGCATCGGCGACATTCCCCCTTGCCAGCTCCACCGACGCTTCGTCGAGATCATAACCGTCCACCTGCACCTTGGGGTAAGCCTGGGCCATGCCGATGCCGGACCAGCCGCCGCCGCAGCCGATGTCGGCGACCCGCGCCGGGGGGTCCGCCATGAGCCGCCGGTGGACATCCGGAATCGACGGGAGCCATTCCGTGCCCAGCTGGCGCAGGAACATCGTCCGGTTCATGGCCGCCTGGCCCTCACGGAATTCCGCGCCGTAGTAAGGATAGGGCACCCCTTTCCCGCTGCGGTAGGCCTTCAGCACCTGGTGCATGGGCCGGACCGCGCCCGCCACCATTTGCGCCAGGGGCGCCAGGTAGTTGAGGCTGTCGCGATCCACCAGAACTTCCCGGTGCCCGGCCGGCAGGCGGTAGCGGCGGGAGCGCGCGGCGGCTGCTTCGTCCTCGACCTTCAGGATGCCGGCCACCGTCTGCTGTTCCAGCCATTCGCGGACGTATCGCTCGTAGGTGCCCGTGTGAGAGGCCAGTTCTTCCGAAGTAATCGGCCCATGCGCGCTCAACGCCCGATAGAACCCCAGGCGGTCGCCCAGGTAAATGGTAAAAATGTCAAAAGCGCCAGCGGTCGATTTGAGCAGGCGCTCAACGAATCGATCTCTATCTTTCTCAATTGCATCGCTTGAGGTATGATTCATTGAAATCTCCTTTCCCGGTCCCTTTTCGATCGGTTGGAGAACGCACCCGTTCGCTCGGCTGGCCATTCCGGCTGCGCGATACGAGACGAATTGCTTGGGAGGAGGGGTGGACGGCCCTATGCGACCCCGTCCGGCAGCGAGGTACAGGAGGCGGTTTCGGTCTCGATCGTTGCGGCCGCGAAGACGCTTCCGTAAAAGCGACTCCAACTCCGATCGACTTTCTGGAGCGGTCGTTGGGTGATGTGGAAATGCTAATCGCTCAACCGGCTCTGTCAAGCGGATCTATGTTTTCATCGGGTTTTAGGCGGCGGATGATGAGGGGGTCAGAAACCGACCGGAACGCAGGGAGGTTACGCAACCATCGATCACGGCAATGCTTCCGTTCACAACGACGGCTTTGATGCCTTCCGGATGCCGGCGCGGATCTTCATAGGTTGCCTGGTCAACGATTCGTTCAGGATCGAAAACAACCAGATCGGCGAACTGACCCTCCCGCACCAGCCCACGCTCCTTCAAGCCGAATTTCTGCGCCGGGAGGCCGGTCATTTTGCGGACGGCCTCCGCCAGTGCCAACGCCCGCTGGTCGCGCACATAACGCCCGAGGATGCGCGGGAAGGCACCGTACCCGCGAGGGTGCGGCCGACCCTGGCCGGGCGGGCAGGGGATGGCATCGGTGCCGACCATCCCCTGCGGGTGGGCCAGGGCCGTCAGCATGTCTTTTTCGTCCATCATGGAAAAGACCATGATCACATCGGCATGCTCGGCGATCAGAATGTCGAAGAGCGCCTCGATCGGGCCTTGCCGGCGCTGCTCGGCGATGGCGGCGAGGTCCATTCCGACGATGGGATCGGGCCGACCCCGGCCGAGGGCGCCGATCTTGATGGCCTTGAAACCGCAGGTTTGAACCCAGTTTTCCCATGTGGCGGTGTCCGTCTCGATGTCGCGGCGGATGTTGGCCCTGGTTTGAGGGTTCTTTAAATTAGCGACCAGCCCATCCACGCCCTGCGCGTGCGCCCAACGCGGCACGAGCGTGCTCAAAAGGGTGCTGCCTTCGGTGTAGGGGTAGCAGTCGAAGTGCACCCTGATTCCCTCGCGGCGGGCTTTTTCGATCCGGCCGAGCACCTGATCGACTTTTCCCCGGCTGCCCGGGGTGAGCCCGATGACCTTCAAATGCGAAATCTGCAGCGATACCCCGCTGGCCGAGCTGGTGGTGAGGGCCTCTTCGACCGACGCGTCGATCAGGCTGGCCGTCTCCCCTCGAGTGTGGGTCGCATAAAGTCCCTGGCAATCTGCGACGACCCGGCACAATGTCTCGATTTCGCCTGGATCGGCGTAGCAGGCCGGAGGGTAGATCAGACCGGAAGAGAGCCCGAACGCTCCGAATTGCATGGATTGTAAGACCAGCTGACGCATCCGATCGAGCTCGGCTGCGCTCGGTCGATCCGGGCTGTTCCCCATCACCGCCATTCGCACGGACCCATGGCCGACCAGCGGCACCATGTTGTGAGTGAGCCCAGCGGCCGAGCAGGCAGCCCGGTATTCCGCCAGCGTCGTCCAGTCCCAGGCCGTCCGAATGCCGGGCAGAAATCCGGCCATGCTGCCGGCGCGCAGACTGCGGAAGCGATCCGAAACCGGAAAGGCGGTATAGCCGCACTGGCCGATGACCTCCGTGGTCACCCCCATGCGCAGCTTTTCGTGCTCGAGATTCGAGGCCAGCAATGCGAGGTCGGCGTGGGAATGGCAGTCGATGAACCCGGGTGAAACCGTCATTCCGGACGCGTCCAATTCATTCTGAGACCAGCCGCCCGGGAGCGTTCCCAGTCCCTCGATGCGTCCGTTGCGGATGCCGATATCGGCTTCGAAGACGGCACCGCCGCTTCCGTCTACCACCTGGCCGTTGCGAATAATGAGGTCGAACTTCATGATCGTCTGTTGCGGAACGCCTGCCTAAATTCCATTGCCTCTGCCCGCCCTTGCGCGCAACAGCTTTTCCAAGAGCGCCCACAGCCCGCCGCGGGCGAACAGAACGAAGAAGACGAACATGGCCCCCATGAGCAGCATCCAGCGGTCCCACAGGGCGCTGGCCAGGTCCGATGCCAGAACGATGATGAACGCGCCGATCACCGGGCCGAAGAGGGTTCCCATTCCGCCGGTCAGAACCATCATGACGATGTTGCCCGAAATCTCGAAATGGACAAAGTGAATGTGGGCAAAGCAGATATACATACAGTAAAGGGAACCGGCCAGCCCCATGAAAAAACCGCCGATCACAAACACGGCCATCTTGTAGCGACGCGTGTCATAGCCGATGGCCTGGGCACGTTGTTCATTTTCACGAACGGCCATCAGCACCTTGCCGAACGGCGAGAGCGTAATGCGGCGGATGGTGTAGAACGCTGCGATAAATAAGACGAACGAAAAGAAATAGTAAGACAGGGACGATTGGAGGCTGATCGAAAAAAGCCCGGGGATCTCCAGATCCGGCCGCTTGATGCCGGTCAGGCCGTTGTCGCCTCCGGTCAGCCCGCTCCATTGAAAGGCAACGAAATAAATCATTTCGGCAAAAGCCAGGGTCAACAGGACCGAATAGCTGCCGCTGCGCTGAGTGGCCATGAACCCTACCGCCAGGGCCAGCAGGGACGCCGCTAAAACGCCCACCAATATGGCGGCAAACAGGTTCGAAGTCAGATGCAGCAGCGTCAGCGCGGTGGCGTACACCGCCGTTCCGAAAAAGGATGCCTGGCAGAACATCATCACGCCGCTGTACCCAAGACACAGATCGAAGGCCACGGCAGCCAGCGCAAACAGCATGATCTCGTTGGCCAGGGCCGTATAGGGCAGCACAAACGGAAAAACGGCAAACAGGCCCGCCAGCAGGGCCACCGACCGATGGCTCAGCCACCAGCGGTTCAGCGGTGCGGTTTCGGTGCAGGTCGGCATCGCAAACGTTCCTTAACGTTAGTCCCGAATTCCCATCAGGCCGCGCGGCCGGATGAGCAAAATGGCGGCCATGACCATGAAGATGATGATGACGGAGGCGCTGGGCAGGACGAGGGTGACCATGCTCTGGCTCAAACCCACGATCAGACCGCCCACGACCGCGCCGGCAAAGCTGCCCATACCGCCGATGACCACCGTGGCAAAGCAGATCCCCAGAATCAGATCCCCCATAAACGGCTCGATTCCGCGCATGGGGGCGGCCAGCACGCCGCTCAGCCCGGCGATGGCCATGGCCACCCCGAAGGTGAGAGTAAACACCCGCGAAATGTTGATCCCGAGGCAGCTCACCATCTTGAGATTCTCGGTTCCGGCACGGATGATGGAGCCCCAGCGCGTTTTCTCGATCACGAACCACATGCCGAGGGTCAGCAGGGCGGTCAGGCCGAACACGAAGACGCGATAGATCGGGAAAAAAATCCCGGCGATGGGAATCACTCCGGTGAGCAGCTCGGGCTGGTCGAAGCTCTTGCCCACCGGTCCGTACAGCATGATGACCAGCTCGCGGCCGGCGATGGCAATACCGTACGTCATGAGGATCTGGTAGAGAATGTTCTGGCCGTACAGGCGTCGCAAAAGCGTCACCTCGAGCAGCATGCCGATGAGAGCGGTGGCCAGGGGCACGGCCAGCAGGCAGACCAGAAAGCTTCCGCTCCAGGAGGCGACCGTGAATGCCAGGTAGGCCCCGATGGCGAAGAAAAGGCCGTGAGCGAAATTGATGATGTCCATCATGCCCCAAACGATGGACAGCCCCATGGCCAGCAGCACATAGATCATTCCCAGTACCAATCCGTTGAAGGCTTGTGCGATGATCAGATCGGTCATGCGGTGAATCCGTTCTTCGAGGTTTGAATCGTCTCCGTTCCGGCTGCGGCCGGGCTCTTTCTCTATCAGGGTTACATGGACAGAGCCCGGCGCAGCAGCCCCTCCGCGTTCGGCTGCGTCAGCTCATCTTGCAGCCGGTTTCGGCGCACGGCGGAATGTTCGTGGAGGAGCCGATGATGTCGGCGAAATCATCCGGGTTTTTCATCGCATCCGGAGCCTTGCATTGCAGCGTGTAGTAGGGCTTCACCGCCTGATGATCGCAGGCTCTGAATTTCTCCGCACCGGTCAGCCCTTCATAGTCGTAATCCTCCATGGCCTGCACCACCTTGACCGGGTCGTCGGTCTTGGCCCGCTCGATGCTCTGGAGCAGTACCAGGATATTCGTAAAGGGGTTGGCGGCCAGGTAGTTCGGCGTCTCGTTGAACTTCTTTCTGAACGCCTCGACAAACTTCCGGTTCCCCGGGGAGTCGATTTTGTAGAAGTACTGCAGCCCCCAGATGACGCCGTCCAGAATCTTGGGGCCGATGGCCTTCATTTGGGTGAGGCCGGAACCCCAGACGCAGGCGATGCGGGAGGCCTTGTTCAGGCCGAAGCTGTTGGCCTGTTTGAGGGCATTGGTGGTGTCGCCGCCGAAATTCAAAAACAGGACGCAGTCGGCCTTGGCGGCCATGGCCTTGGTCAAGTGCGAGCTGAAATCGGACTCGCCCATGGGGTGGTCCGAATTGCCGAGCAGGGTGAGTCCCTTGGCTTTCAGCACTTCCTGCGTGTTGCGCAGCAGGTCCTCGCCGAAGATGTATTTGGGGGTGATGGTGTAAAAGGTCTTGGCCTTGTACATGTCGATGATGCGCGGGACCACTTCGCGGATGGCGCTCCAGGTGGCGACCGGCCAGCGGAAGGTGAACCGGTTGCAGCTCTTGCCGGTGATTTCATCCGCACCGGCGGCCCCGATCAGCAGCACCTTCTGCTTGGCGGCATATTCCGACACCGCCAGCACCGTCGGGCTGGATGGAGAGACGAAGAAAAATTTGACGCCGAGCTTTTCCACTGCCTCCTGGGCTTTTTTGACGCCTTCAGAGGGGTTCGGCACATCGCGCTCGACGATCTCGACCGGCCGCCCCAGCACCTGGCCGCCGAACATCTCCACCGCCAGCTGGGTGCCTTTGCGGACATAGTCCCCGGTTTCGGCATAGGGCCCGGAAAACGTGGTGCCGATCATGATCTTGAGCGGTTCGGCCCCCCAGGAGCGGAGCGGCATAAATCCTCCGGCCGCCAATCCCAGGCCGGCTCCGGCCAGTGCGGATTTTTTTAAAAAGGTCCGTCGCGTTACTTTTTTCTGCATGATGCCCCCTTTTTGTTGAAGGAATTGTTGAGTTTGCGCAACTTCATGGACAACCAAAAATCAGATTAACGCAGCTACACCCCAAGGAATCTCTCCTGAAGTTCCGGCTGGGACCAAAACTCGGCGTGGCTGCTCCGGTGAACTAGCAACCCCTCCTGCAGGATGCAGTAGCGGTCGGCCACCTGGCGGGTGGCGTGCACGTCCTGCTCGACCAGAATGATCGTCAGTCCGCTTTGCTTCAGGCTTTGAATGATTTCGAGCAGTTTCTCGACGATCAGCGGCGCCAGACCTTCGGTGGGTTCGTCGAGCAGCAGCAGGTCCGGATTGGTCATGAGCGCCCGGGCGATGGACAGCATCTGCTGTTCGCCCCCGCTGAGCTGGCTCCCCCGGTTCCGGCGCCGCTCCGCCAGCCGCGGGAAGAGCTCGAAAATCCGATCAAGGCCCCAGGGGCCTTCGGCGCGCTGTTTCTGCATGCTGATGGCCAGGTTCTCCAGCACCGTCAGCGACGCAAAAATCTGGCGATCCTCCGGCACGTACGCGATGCCCTGCCGCGAAATCTCGAAGGGCTGCCGCCCGTTGATCGGCCGCCCTTTGAATAAAATCCGGCCGGAGCGGGGGGCGACCAGGCCGATCACGCTGCGGAGCGTGGTGGTCTTGCCGGCCCCGTTGCGACCCAGCAAGGACAGGCATTCTTTGGGATGCACCGCGAAGGAAACGCCCTGAAGGATATGGCTCTTGGCGTAATAGCTGTGGATGTCCTCCACCTGAAGCAGCGCCCGGTTCAGGTCCATGCAAGCTTTCCTCCTCCCAGGTAGGCTCGCCGGACGTCGTCGTTGCGCTGGATATCATCCGGCGATCCCTCGGCGATGATCTGCCCCTGGCTGAGCACGGTGATGGTGTCGGAGATGGACATGACCACCTTCATATGATGTTCAATCAGTGCAATGGTATATTTTTCGGAAATCCGCTCCACCAATGCGATCATTTTCAGAGTATCTTCCGGGGACATGCCGCTGGTGGGTTCATCCAGCAGAAGCAGCCGCGGATCGGTGGCCAGGGCGATGGCGACATCCAGCGAACGTTGGCTGCCGTAAGGGATGGTGCTGGCGATCCGATCCCGGAATTCGGTGAGGCGCATCTCGTCCAGGATGGCATCCGCTTTTGCGCTGATGTCTACCAGGCCGCTGGCGGCGCGAAAGAGCGCAACGCCGCGCTGGGTTTTGGATTGGACCGCCAGGCGCACGTTTTCATGAACGGTCAACTCGGGAAAAATGCTGGTGACCTGGTAGGATCTCCCGATGCCGATCCGGGCGCGCTCATGGAGCTTGAGGTTCGAAATGTCCTGGCCGTCGAAGAGGATGCGGCCGGACGTCGGCGGGAACACGCCGGCCAGCAGGTTGAAGAGCGTGGTCTTGCCCGCGCCGTTGGGTCCGATGATGGCGTGCACCTGACCGGCGTGCACGTTGAGGTTTGCCCCGGAAACGGCGGCCAGCGCTCCGAATGACTTGGTCAGATTTTGAGTTTCCAGCAACGGCACGATGCGGTTCTCCTGAGTGAAAAGCCTGCGTTTGGATCATCCTCGCATTTCGATGGCATGCCGCCTCAAGGCCAGGGAGAAACGGATCAGGCCTAACTTCGGGCGTATACGACTTTTCCGCCGACGATGGTCATGTCGATCCCGATCCGGCTGATCTGATCGGGCGGGGTCTCCCAAGGGTCCCGCTCCAGAACGACCAGGTCGGCCAGGCGGCCGGGTACCAGCTGTCCCTTCAGGCGTTCCTCGCCTGCTGCATAGGCGGCATAGAGCGTATACATCCGGAAGGCTTCCTCAAGGGAGATCTTCTCCTCCGGGCCGATCACCTCGCCGGAGGCGGTCTGGCGAGTCACCATGGACTGCACGCCCAGCAGGGGGGGGTAAAGACCGGCCGGATGATCGGACGAGCCTGCCACCCGCACGCCGGCCTTGAGGAAGCTCCGGTGGGCGAACATGCGTGCCGCCCGGGCTCCGTAAAACCGCAGCAGCTTCTCGCCGTGCTGCCAGATATAGGACCCGAAAGGCAGCGCCATCACCCCCAGACGGGCCATCCAGGCCAGGAGGGCATCATCGATCATGGTGCAATGCTCAATGCGGTGCCGCGGATCGGGCCGTGGAGCTTCGGTCTGGGCCCGTTCAACGGCCTTCAGAGCCATTTCAATCGCCAAGTCTCCGTTGGCATGCACGCAGGCCTGGTAGCCGGCCCGGTGAATCCGGGCGACGATGTCGTCCAGTTCGGCCTGCTCGGAGATCAGCAGCACCCCGTGATCCTGCGGATCGTGGGCGTAGCCATTTTTCAGCGCTGCCGTGCGACCGGCGATGGCGCCGTCGATAATGATTTTGATCCCGGTGCACTTCACCCATTCATTCCCCCATGGCCCCAGCAGCCCGATCTGTTCCAATCGCGGCAGAAAAAGGTAGGGGATGATCATGTTGACTCGAAGGGTCAGCTCGCCGGCGGCGCAGAGGTCGTGGTAGCTGGTGACATAGCTCGGGGCGGTGAGCGCATCGCCCACCCCGCACACGCCGGCCGCATTCAGGATATGCGCCGCCTGCCTTAAAGACCGGCGGCGCACCTCGCGGGGAAAGGGCGGCACCACCAAGGGCTGTACGGCCAGGCTCTCGAACGCGAAGTTGAACATGGCCATTTCGATCAATCGTCCGTCCAACCGGCCGGTGGCCGGATCGCGGCCGAGCGCACCTCCCTTGGGGTCGGGCGACCGGTCGTCCAGGCCTCCTGATTTCAGGGCCGTGGAATTCACCACCGCCCAGTGGCCGCTGACGTGGACGACGATCACCGGATGCGCCGGAGCGGCGGCATCGAGATCGTCGCGGGTCAGCGAACGGCCCTCAACCATCTTGGTGTCGTCGTACAAAACACCCTGAATCCATTCTCCCGGATGGAGGCGGGAGGCTTCGGATCGTATCAATGCAAGCAAATCCGCCAGACTCTTGATACGCTCCGAGGACAGATTCAACTTCAGCGGCTCTTCGGCAAACCAGGACAGATGCTCATGAGCGTCGATGAAACCGGGCAGAACGGTCCGGCCCTGGAGATCCAGCACGGTGGTTCCCGGTCCGGCCAATGACTCCAGCGCGTGCGAATCATCAACGGCCAGGATTTTTCCATTCGCAGCGGCAAGGCCGCGGGCGACGGTTCCGTGATCGTCCAGGGTGCGGATCCGAGCATTCAGGATAAGAAGATCGACCACCATTGCCATTCATCCGTCGAAAGAGTTGATCAAAGACCTAGCCCCATAGCATAGTTTCGGCTATTGACAAAGCGCATTGTCATTTCTTAGACTTCAACCATCCCTGCACCGGCGTGATCGAATCCGGTTGCCGCTTTCCGCGGACGCATGGTCGTCCGGGATCCGGCCATCGATGACCGTCAGAGGAGGTTTCAGATGCTGACCATCTTTCGATACCTGTTCCAACGTTGTGTATGGCTGTTCATCTTTTTTTGCGCGGTGGCGGCAACGGCGGCGCACGCACAAAGCCCGAGCCAGCCGGGAGACATGCAGTTCCTTTTTGCTTTCGGAGCGCTGACCGGTCCGGAAGGCAAACAGAAAGTCATCGCGGTCCAAAACGAAACGCCCCTGCGTTCCGGAGACCGGCTGAAGATCTTCATCGAGCCTAAAAGCGCCGTCCATGTCTACCTGCTGCACTTGAGCGCCGAAGGCGAAATCGTCTTTTTGTATCCGGGCGAAGGGCAATCCGCGAGCATTCTGCCCGGCGTTGCGGTGTACATCCCCGACGTCTCGCGCTGGTTTCAGCTCGACACGCACACCGGCCAGGAGAAATTTTATCTCCTGGTTTCAGCGCACCCCTTGCAACGTTTGGAAAATCTGTACGCCCAGCACATCACCCTGAAAGAAAAATCCGAACTGCAATCGTCGACCGACTCTATTTTGAACGAGATCAAGCAATTGAGGCTCAAGCACCGGGACCTCTCCGCCCCGGCGGAAAAGCCGGTCCGCATCGGAGGAAGCCTGCGCGGCCAGAAGCCTAAAGACGGCTCGATTTTTCCGGATGTCGCGTCTTTGGCCTCGGAAATTTCGGCCCCGGGCGGCTTCTACGGCCGGACGTTCAACATTGACCATCGCTGATCCGAGACCGTGGCGGAAGCCCGTTTGGCTGGCTGCGGGGGTGCTTGCGGCGGTCAATCTATTTTCCCTTCTTTGGCCGGGGTTCTTTGACACCTGGAACGAACGGCTCAATGACCAGTTTTTTAGTCTGAAGACGTCGTATGCCGCCTTCGCGCCGCCTTACGACGAGACGGTCGTCCACGTCGACCTGAACAACACCAGCCTGCGCGCCCTGAAAGACTATCATCCCACCCGCGCCCATTACGCCCGGGTGATTCTCAACCTGGGGGCGATGAAGACCGCCGTGCAGATGTGCGATATCATCTTCGCCGGCGAGACCAGCGCTGAAAACGACCAGCGTCTGATGGATGCGACGCGACGGTCGCGGGACGTCATATTCGGCATGGCCTTCCGGCTGTCCTCGGCAGCCGGCCGGGCGGATGGGATTGAAGATCCCGAGGCGCGCGATTATCTCCGCAAGACGGCTTGGAAGATTCCGGTTGCAGCGGGGATCGCCCGATTCTATCACGGTGTCGACCCGCTGATTACGCTGGTGCCGCTGGCGGAGCTTTCCCTGGGCACCGGGTTCCTTACGCTCTTCCTGGACGCGGACGGGGTCATCCGCAGGCTGCCGTTGATCGTGCGGTTTGAAAATGAGTTTTATCCGAGCTTCGCCCTGAAATCCGTTTGCGCATTTCTGAAAGTCCCTCCTGAAAAAGTGGTGCTCGAGCGCGGGGCGGTCACCCTGCAGGATGCCGTCCGGCCGGGCCATGCACAGCGGATCAGCCTGAGCATTCCGATCGATGCGCGCGGCTGCATGCGCATCAATTTTGCCGGCCCTTGGGGCCGGATGAAGCATTACAATTTTTCGGACATCTACGCCGCCTCCGACGATGCGGACCGGCTCGATGAATTCCGGGATGAGCTTGAAGGCCGGATCGCGCTTCTATCGGACATATCTACGGGCTCGGCGGACATGGGCCAGGTGCCCATCGACGAGGCCTACCCTCTGAGCGGAGTTCACGCGAACGCCGTGAACACCATCCTGACCGGGAGCTTCATCCGGGAAGTGCCGGGGCTTGCAACGGCCGTTATCGAGGTTCTTCTGCTTCTCGGCGTCACGGTACTGTCCTTCCACCGTTCGGCCCTGGTGAGTGCCGCGGGCACCGCCGGTCTCGGCGCACTGTTCGCGGCTTCGGCGGGACTGGTGTTCCTATGGTGGAGCATTCTGATTCCAGCCGTCAAACCGCTCATCGTCATGGTGCTGGGGTGGGCGGGTTTTTCGACCTGGCACGCTCTTGAGAACGCTCGCACTCGTGCCGAAATCGAGCGGGCACGGCAGCTTGCCGAACGCGAGCTTGAGATCGGCCGCCAGATTCAGACCGGCTTTTTGCCGGCCCGCCTGCCGACCCCCTGCGGCTGGGAAATCGCCGCTCATTTCCAGCCCGCGCTTCAGGTGTCCGGCGATTTTTATGATGTCTTTGAAGTTGCCGGCGGCCGCTGCCTGGGGATCGTGATTGCCGATGTTTGCGATCACGGAGTGGGCTCGGCGCTCTTCATGGCGCTGACCCGCAGCCTGATCCGGGCGTTTGCCATGCAGAGCGCCGATCGCCTGGGCGCTGCCGCAAACGACCCCCTGCATTGGTCCCAGACGCTCGCGCTGGAGACCGTCCAGCAGACCAATGCCTATATTGCGGATAACCATGGCGAGGCGGGGATGTTTGCAACGCTTTTTTTCGGGATCCTGGATGCCGCGACCGGAAGGCTTACTTATATTAACGGCGGTCACGAGCCGCCTCTGTTTCTGCGCAGCGGTCAGCCGGTCTCCTATCTCAGGGCTACCGGCCTGGCCGTCGGGGCGCTGCCCGATGCCCCTTTTAAAACCGAGTCCATCAATTTTGCTCCAGGGGACAGCCTGATTTTGTACACGGACGGTGTCACCGATGCCGACGACTCCATGGGAGTGTCACTCTTCTGATCATCAGGAAAGCAACTTAATAACAAGGCGTTATGTAAAAAACCAACCAACGGGTTGATCACAACCCCATTTTCCGCCATAATGGCTGCCGATCAGAATCGCCATACAGGTTTAACCCAAAAAAAAATTAAAAGCGGCTGCGACCCCTGCGGTGTGCGGCCGCTTTTAAGGCTTTTAGGGGGTATCAGCAATGAGCGCACAA
>JALOPB010000052.1 GCA_025454115.1 Desulfobacterales bacterium
CAGATGGCGGGCCGGCATGGGCAGGCCGTCCAGGTCGCGGATGAGGCTGCGGCGCGGCGTGAACCGGATGCCCGACTCGGACCGGAATGCGATTCCCTTCACCGTGTCGAGGCGCTTTCCGTTGTCGAGCGAATGGCAGAGTTCAACCACGGTCTGTTCGCCTTCACCCAGAACCACCACATCCAGGGCAGGGCATGCCTCCAACGTCTCCCGGGCGCTGAAGGTGACATGCGGTCCGCCCATGGCCGTGGTGATTTCTGGAGCGAGGGTTTTCACGTCCCCGGCCAGCGCCAGCGCGCGGTCGACGTTCATCGTGACGGCGGTCAGGCCGACCAAACCGGGTTTGAATTCTTCAAGGACGTTGGCGAGTCAAGGACGTTGGCGAGCATCGCTTTGCTGTAAGGATAAACCACCAGGTCGAGCACGCGCACCTCGACGCCCGCCGCCTGCAGCGCTGCAGCAAGATAAGCCAACCCCAGCGGAGGGGAGGGGGTTTCCGAGATGGGGTAGAACGGATTGATGAGCAGGACGCGCATGATTTTATAGGTCTTATAGGTCCTATAAGACCTATGAAGAAAATGGGGCCTGAAATCTCAGGCCCCATTTTTTTGAAAAAAAGTTTGCTTAGAAAAGCCCGGAGACCGCGCCGGTGTTAACATCCACGTCGATGCGTCGGAATGCCGGGTTGGAGCTCGTGCCCGGCATCAGGCTGATGGTGCCGGCGCAGGGGCAGAGGAACTTGGCGCCGGAGTAGATCAGGACGTCGCGGATGGGCAGGATCCAGCCCTTGGGTACACCCTTGACCACCGGGTCATGGCTGAGCGACAGGTGGGTCTTGACCATCATGGTGGCAAAATCCGCATACTTGGCGTCGGCTTCGAGCATCTTGGCCTTGGCTTCGGCCTCCGGCGTCCAGGAGACTCCGTCCGCGCCGTAGACTTCCTTGGCGATCATGGCCACGCGGTCGCGCAGCTTCATCTCGAGCGGGTAGAGGAACTTGAAATCGGTCTTGTCATTGCAGGCGTCGATGACCGCGTCGGCCAGTTCGAGCGCACCATCGCCGCCCTTGAGCCAGTGCTGGGACTCGGCGCAACGCGCCCCGGCCGCCTCGGCCGCCTTCTTGACCGCTTTCACTTCGGCGTCGGTGTCCGTGTAGAACCGGTTGACGCAGACCACCGGGTTCATGCCCGACTTGCGGATGACGTTGATCAGGTGGACCATGTTGGCGCAACCCTTTTCCACCAGACCGATATTCTCCTTGGTGTACTCGTCGGGCAGGGCCTTGCCGGCCACGACCTTGGGTCCGCCGCCGTGCATCTTGAGTGCGCGGATGGTGGCGGTCAAGACCGACACGTGCGGCTTCAGACCGGAGTAGCGGCACTTCACGTTCCAGAACTTCTCGAAGCCGATGTCGGCCGCAAATCCGGACTCCGTCACGTGGTAGTCGAACATCTTCAGGCCGATGCGGTCGGCGATGATGGAGGACTGGCCGACGGCGATGTTGGCGAAGGGGCCGGCGTGCACCAGGCAGGGTTGGTATTCGGCTGTGCTCATAAGGGTCGGATTAATGGTGTTGCGCATGAAGGCGGTCATGGCGTTGCCGACCTCCAGATCGCCCGTGGTCACGGGCTTGCCGCCCTTGTCAAAGGCGACCGTAATCTCGTTCAGGCGCTTCTTGAGGTCTGCGAGATCCCGGATGATCGAGAGAATGGCCATGCACTCGGAGCCGACTGCGATGCCGAACCTGGACTGCATCATGTAGCCGTCCTGGCGGCCGCCGATGCCGATGATGATGTTGCGCAGGGCCTGGGCGCAGAAGTCGATGATCCAGCCCATCTCAATGCGGGTGGGGTCGATGTCGAGACGCCGCATGCCGGTCAGGCGAGCGAGTTGCTCGTCGGTGTAGTTGCGCTCGTGCTGCATACGGGAGGTCATGGCCACCATGGCCAGGTTGTGCGCGTTCATGATGTCGTTGATGTCGCCGGTCAGGCCCAGGGAGAACTCGGTCATGGGGATCAGCAGGGCGTTGCCGCCGCCGGCCGCCGTACCCTTGACGTTCATGGTGGGCCCGCCGGAGGGCTGACGCAGGGCGCCGCCGACCTTCTTGCCGCGCTTGCCCAGGCCTTCCATCAGGCCGACCGAGGTCGTGCTCTTGCCTTCGCCTAAGGGGGTCGGGGTGATGGCGGTCACCTCGATGTATTTTCCGTCCGGCTGGCTCTGCAAGCGGTTGATGATCTTGAGGAAATCCAGCTTGGCGAGCCGGCCCATGGGGAGCATCTCGTCCTTCTTCAGGCCCAGTTTCTCCATCCATTGCTCGGGGCTGGGCATCTTCTTCTCGGCGGCTTCCGAAATCTGCCAGTCGGCCATCTTCGTTGCATCGTACGGCATCGTTTTGATCCTCCTTTTTCCGGTTTGGGGTTATGGATTGAGCTGCGAAGGGTTCCAAACGAAACGGTCTGCATCGCCGGCGGTCCAGCGTCGACCCCCCGGGGAGAGATCCCGTCATTTTTCAGGAGTAGTCGGCGTAGGCCTATTATCATTCAGAAAAGTCTTTATCAAGAGAATTGTTGAAAGGGACCGGAGCGGCTGCGGGTTGCAGCTGGTGCAGGCGATAATAGAATCCCCGGCCGGCCATGAGCTCGGCATGGGTGCCGGATTCGATGATCCGCCCCCGGTTCATCACCAGGATGCGATCGGCGCTGCGCACCGTGGACAGGCGATGAGCGACCACCAGAGCCGTGCGGCGGTGCATCAGCCGTTCCAGAGCCTGCTGGATGCGCAGCTCGGTCTCGGAGTCGATGAAGGAGGTGGCCTCATCGAGAAGGATCAGCTGCGGGTCGCGCGCAAACGCCCTGGCGATGGCGATCAATTGGCGCTCGCCGCTGGACAAGGCGCCGCCGCCTTCGCCGAGCGGGGTGTCGAGCCCCTGCGGCAGGCGTGCCACCAGCGGGTCCAGGTTGGCGGCGCTGATGATGTCCTGCGTCCGGGCGGGGCTCGGGTCCGGAAGGCCCTCGAAGATGTTTTCACGAAGCGAGCCTGAGAACAGGAAGGGGTCCTGCATGACGAGTGCCATGCGGTCGCGGTAAAAGGCACTGGGTATCTCGCGCAGGTTCCGGCCGTTGATCAGCACCCGTCCGGCGGTCGGGTCGTAGAGCCTCGGGATGAGATTGATCAGGGAAGTCTTGCCGGCGCCGGTCGGGCCGACCACGGCCACGGTCTCTCCGCGCCGCAGGCTGAACGACACGCCGCGCAGGACGGGTTCGCCCGACAGGTAGGCGAAATCGACCGCCTCGAAGCGGAGTTCTTCGATGGACGCCAGGGCCGGCACGCTCCCGCCGGACGGCGCCGGGGGCTGTGGCAGGGCGGTGGTGGTGTCCAGCACCAGAAAGATGCGCTCGGCCGACGCCATGGCGTTTTGCAGGATGTTGTATTTTTCGGCCAGGTCGCGGAGCGGCCGGAAGAACATGCGGATGTAGGAGATGAACGCCACCAGCGCTCCCAGGCTGAGGCTCTCGTCCAGGACCCGCCCACCGCCGTACCAGATGATGAGGGCCACGGCCGCCAGCGCCAGGGCCTCGATCAGGGGCATGAACAGCGCCAGTACCCGGATCTGCTCCATACCGGAGAGGTAGTTCGCGTGGTTGAGTCGCTCGAAGCGACGGGTGTTGGCCGCCTCCTGGCGGAAGAGCTGAATCACTCGCATGCCGCCGATGGTTTCGGCAAAGCGGGTATTGATCTCGGCGACCTGCACCCGCAGAGTGCGGAAGATAGCGCGGGCGCGCCGGGAAAAACGGATGGACGCAAACGCCACCGCCGGCAGCACGCCGAACGTCACCAGCGCCAGTTTCCAGTTCAGCACCAGCATCACCGCCGCGATCCCGCCCAGCAGGACCAGGTCCTTGAAGACGAAGGAGATGAACGAGGTGAACAGCTCGTACATGTTCTGTATATCGCTGGTCGCGCGAGTCACCAGCCGACCCACCGGGTTGCGGGTGAAGAACTCCAGCGCCAGACCCTGGATGTGTCCGTAGAGCCGCAGGCGCAGGTCGTGCATGATCCGCTGCCCGGTGATTTCCATGACCACCGACTGGCCGAAATTGAGCAGAAAATCGAGCACCACCAGGACCAGGAAAAGCCCGGCCATCCGGTTCAAACCCTGTACATCGCCGCGGCGCAGCCGCGCGAGGTCTTCCGGGTCCAGGCGGCCGAGCGCATCGTAGGGGATGCGGGCGACGGGCCCCTCGATGCGTGCCTCGGGAAACCGGTCCCGAACGATGGCGGCGTCGAGCGGATCGCTCCGATCGACGGCAAGGCTTCTCTGGCCGGAGGCCGTCGCCGCCGGGGGCACGATGTAACGGTCGATCGCCTCCTTGGTGAGGTAGGGCAGGGCCACGTCCAGCAGGGTGATCAGGATCACCAGGCCGATCGACCAGCCGAGCAGGCGGCGATGCGGGCGGGTGAAGGGGAGCAGCCGCCGCAGGAGCCTGACGTCGTAAGGCTTACCCAGTCGGGTTTCCTCGAAATACTCCGGCTCAGGCCGCATCGCGTCCCTCTTCGATTTCCTGGAGGCGATAGGTTCGGGCGTAATAGTCGCTGAGATCCATCAAGCGGGAATGGCGGCCTGCAGCGGTGATCCGGCCGTGTTCAAGCACGATGATCCGATCGGCGAAGGCGAGGGCTGAAATCCGGTGAGAGGCGATCAGGATCGTCCGCCGGCCGGCCAACCGGCGCAGAGCCTGAGTGATCGCCTCGCCGGTTTCAAAATCCACCTGACTGATGGGATCGTCCAACAGCAGGATCGGGGCGTCGGCCAGCAGGCAGCGGGCCAATGCCACCCGCTGCTTCTGGCCGCCGGAGAGCATCACCCCTCTTTCACCGATCACGGTGTCGAATCCCTGCGCCAATCCGTTAACGGTTTCGAGCAGGGCGGCGGACCGGGTGGCCTCGATGAGCCGTTGCTCGGAAACGTCCGGGTCGCCGAACGTAATGTTTTCCCGGATGGTGCCCGCGAACAGGAAAGGCTCCTGGGGCAGGCATGCGATGGCTGCGCGCAGCTGCTCGATGCAGAGGCGGCGGACATCGCATCCGTCCACGCGGAGGCTGCCGGCAACGGGGTCGTAGAGCCGGGGGATCAGGCTGAGCAGGGTGGTCTTGCCGCTTCCCGGGGGACCGACGATGCCCAGCACCGACCCGGCTTCAATCCGCAGGTCGATGTCCGCCAGGGCCGGGGTGCCGCCTTGCGGATAGGTGAACGCGACGTGCTCGAAGACGATCTCTCCGCGCGGCGCCTCCAGGCGCCGGGCGTCGGCTGCGTTCTGGATGGCGGGCCGGGTTTCCAGGATGGCGTTGACGCGGTCCAGCGATGCGCGGCCTCTCTGAATCAGATTGGTAACCCAGCCCAGGGCCATCATCGGCCAGGTGAGCAAGGCCAGGTAGCTGATGAAGGCGACAAAATCACCCGGAGTGATGGCGAAGCGGATGACCATGCGGCCCCCGAAAAAAAGCACCAGGGCCATGCTCAGGTTGGTCAAGAGCAGCATCATCGGAAAAAATGCCGCGGTGACTCGCACCAATCGCAGGTTTTCGCCCATGTAGCTCGCCGAGGCCGCCCGTACCCGGGCGGTTTCAAGCGTCTGGCGGTTGTGGGCCTTGATCAGGCGGATGCCCGCCAGGCGTTCCCGGATCGCTTCCGTCAGGTCTGCGAAGGAAGCCTGTACCGACTGGTAGCGCCGGTGCATCCTGCGGCTGAAGAAGCGCGCGCTGACGGCGATCAACGGCATCGGGACCAGAACCAGACCGGTCAGGGTCAGGTTGATGTAGGCCATGAACCCGATCGCGGCAGCACCCATGACCACGGCGTCGTTTAGAGCCACCAACCCCATGCCGGCGGCCATCCGCACCTGTTGAATGTCGTTGGTGGCATGGGCCATCAGGTCTCCGGTGCGCGTTCGGTCGAAATATGCAGCGGAAAGCATCTGCAGATGGTTGAAGAGACGGTTGCGGAGTCCTTCCTCCACCCGCCGCGAGGTCCCGATCAGGCACAGGCGCCAGACGTAGCGAAAGACCCCGATCAGAACGGCGATGCCGGCGACGGCGGCGGCGTAACGGCCCAACGCTCCGGCCGTGACGTTCACGGCCGTGAGGTCGTCCACGGCCCACTTGATGATCCGCGGGACGATGAGCTGCAACCCGTCGACCAAGATCAGGCTCAGCAGTCCGATACAGATCTTGAAGCGGTTCTCGGCGAAATACGGTTTGATGATCCCTATCGGAGACATAGAGTGACAGCGCGATGGTCCTATCCGGAATGTTTGTTCGAATAACACATGGAACCAGGCCGGGCAACGAGAATGCACAGGCCGGCCGCTGTTTTTTGTTTCGTTGACTTTGATGGCGTCGGTTGCTATTCTTGAACAATGGAACTTGGGAATATTGTTGAATATATCGATCGGCAGCGCATCCTTTGCGCCGTGGTTCTGGAGATAAAAAACCAGCGGCTGAGGCTGCTGACCGAAAACAACCGGGAGGTCAACCTTTCCGTCGGCCGTCTGCTGCACCGCGACAACGCACGCATCGACCCTGCGATCGGGAGAACCCGGATGGTGGACACCCTAAAGGCGGTCGCCCACAAACGCAAAGCACTGATCGAGAAGGTCGTCGTCCGGGAGCTATGGGAAGTATTGAATTCCGAGCAGCAATGGATCGACGCGGAGACCATGACGGCTTTTTGTTTTCCCGACGCTCAGAACGGCGATCATCGCTCGGCCGTGGTCCGGGCGCTTTTTGACGACCGTCTCTATTTTCGGTTCAATCCGGAACGATTCTTTCCAAATTCCGAGGAACAGGTCGAGCGCATTTCAGCCCAGCGCGATGCCGAGGCCCGCCGGAAGCGCGTCATCGAGGAGGGCGGCGAATGGCTGCGTCGGGTTTTGGGTCATAGCGGACCGGCGGGGTCCGAGAACGCCGAAAACGGCTTCGACGAATTCCTGTCCGTTCTCAAATCCTATTATCTCTTTGAAAAGGAAAGCCCGGATTATAGCCTGGCGCGCGGCATGTTAGAGCGCGCGGGGCTGAATGGGGCGATGGACCTGTTTCCCGTTCTGGTCCAACAGGGCGTGTTCACGGAAGCCGAAAACATCGACCTGCTGCGCTTGGACGTGCCGGTTGGGTTTCCGCCGGAGGTGCAGGCTCGGGCCGAGGCGCTCGTCGACTTGGGCCAGATCGACCGTTCGGACGGCCGCCGGCGCGACTTGACCCATCTCAACCTGTTCACCATCGACGGTCAATCCACGCTCGATTTCGACGACGCCCTGAGCCTTGAGGCCACCCCCGAGGGGATCTGCCTCGGGATCCACATCGTGGATGTCGCGTATTTTGTTCAGAAAGGCGACCCGGTGGATCAGGAAGCCCAGCGACGCGGCAGTTCCATCTACATGGCCGATCAGAAGATTTCGATGCTTCCGGCCCGCCTGGCCGAAGGGCTGTGCAGCTTGAAAGCCCGCGAGATCCGGCCGGCCATCAGCACGATGATCGATTTGACCCCCGATCTGGATATTCTGAGGTATCGTCTCTTTCCCAGCTGTGTACAGGTAAAGGACCAACGGACCTATTTTGATGTGAATCTGGCTGCCGAACAGGATCCCAAGGTCATGCAGTTGCGCAGCATCGCCCGGAAGTTCCGCGAGAGCCGGCTGGCGGCCGGAGCGGTCCATATCTCCGTTCCGGAGATCAACCTTTGGATCGGCGAGACCGGCGAGGTCAACCTCAACCGGGTGAACCGCGAAAGCCCTGGGCGAATGCTGGTGGCGGAGATCATGATCATGGCCAACTGGCTGATGGCCCGTTTTCTAGCCGAGCACCGCATGCCAGCGGTATTTCGCTCCCAGCCCGATCCGCGCGAACGGCTTTACCGCGGAGAGGAGGGAACGCTTTTTCAGCACTGGATGCAGCGCCGCCTGCTGAATCGTTTTGTGCTGGGCCACACACCCGAAAAGCACTCCGGGTTGGGATTGAACGCTTACGTGACGGCGACCTCTCCGATCCGCAAATACTTCGACCTGGTTACGCAACGGCAGGTACGGGCCGTGCTCGGTCTCGAGGAGCCTTACACGGGCGAAGACATCGACCGCATCATCCAGATGTCGGAGCAGCCCATGAGCCATGTGGCCCGCCTGCAAGCCAGTCGGCAACGTTATTGGCTCCTGAAATATCTTGAACAACGGGTTGGACAAAAAGCGGAAGCAATTGTACTGGTGCGTCGCAGGAACGGTTATCAAGTGCTGCTGACCGACTATATGCTGGAGTGCGATTTGGCGATCACCGGCTTCAGCGATCTCAAACCCGAGGATCTCGTCCAAGTCACCCTGCAGAAGGTCGACGCGCGCAAAGACCTTATCACGCTCACGCTAGGATAGGCTTTTCTATTTCACACAGATGACGCGTCCAGCAGTGATGCGTTGCAGCTCCTGGGGGGACAGGTGGAAGACCGCCTTTGGAGATCCGGCGGCCGCCCATATGCAGGGGTATTGCAGCAGGTCTTCATCGATGAATACGGCCAGCGGGTGGGGATGGCCGACCGGCGGGACCCCACCGATGGCATAACCCGCCTGCGCGCGAACGAAATCGGCATTCGCTTTGAGGACGGGCTCACCGATCAGTCGAGCCAGGCCGGCCTCGTTGACCCGATTGGCGCCGCTGGTGATCACGAGGATGGCCTGCTGGCTGGTGGAGCCTTTGAACACCAGCGACTTGGCGATTTGCCCCACCTCGCAGCCGACCGCTCTGGCGGCGTCCTCGGCGCTGCGGGTCGTTTGATCCATCTCTCTCACGCGTTGCTTCAGCCCCAGGCCGTCCAGGACTTCCTGAACTCGGCAGGCATTCGGACTCATTAAATCTGTCATTCCCTCACCTTCTGTACCGACCGTCCAAGAGTGAATAAAAAAGATTGCGCTTGACTAAATATGAAACAGTTAATAATAGTTGTTTTGATCAATAAATATTATTCAGGGTGATGCATATGGGGATTCAAGAACGTAAAGAACGTGAAAAAGAGCGCCGCCGGCAGCAAATCATGGTCGCTGCCAAAAGGGTCTTTTCGGAGAAAGGCTTCAGCAGGGCCACGATGGAAGACATCGCCCAGGAGGCCGAACTCAGCCCGGGGACCCTTTATCTCTATTTTAAAAACAAGGAAGAACTCTATGCCTCGCTTTCACTGCGCATCCTGCAGTACCTGCTCCTGCGCATCGAGCATGTCAATGCCCTGAAACCGGCCGGCCCGGATGAAAAGCTCAAGGCCCTCATGGAGGCCATGTACGATGTTTATGAGTTCGATCCGTTGATCATTATAAACATGTTCCACCTGCAGTCGAGCGACACGCTGAAAAACCTAACGCCTCAGTTGCTGGATGAGATCAAGGACCTCATCGGCAAATCCATGGGATCGATCGTGAAGATCTTTCGGGATGGAGTGGCGAAGGGCTTGTTCATCGACCGCCATCCGGTCGCCCTGGCCGACACGTTCTGGTCTCTGTTTTCAGGTGTGATCCTGTGGATGACCAGCAAGAAGATGATCAGCGAAGGCAAGGACCACCTCAAAGAGACGCTCGTGCTCGCGTTCGACCTTTTTTACCGGGGAATTCAAGTGAAAGCAACGGGCGGGTCGGATTGAACTCGCCGGTCGGCTTCGCGACCGCCGTTATCCAGAAAAAAGCCGCGCGATTTCATCCACCTCAAACGACCGCCAGCGGGTCGGCCGTCCATTCTTAAAAGCCCGGATGCCGCTGCCGCGCTCCGCCACCTTGCCGATCGTCGTCACGCGAATGCCCTTGCGTCGCAGCTGAGCAGTCAGCCGGTCCGATGACCTCGGACGGCAGCAGACCAGCAGGCTGCCGGATCCGATCAATCCGAACGGATCAAACCGGAGCAGGCGGCTGAGCGTGCGGGTTTCCGGGAAGATCGGTATGCGGTCCACGTTCACCTTCAACGCGAAGCCGCCGGCCGTGCTCAGTTCCTCGAGCGCGGTGGCGATCCCGCCTTCGGTCACATCGTGCATGGCGCTGGTGCCGTTCTCGGCAGCGGCGACAGCGGCTTCCGGCAGAATACTGATGCCGTCGAGGAAACCGCGGCAGGCTTGAACATCGCCGGCAGGCATGCCCAGCGCTTGGAGCTTTCGCCCGAACTCGCGGGCGATGATGGCGGTGCCTTCCACGGCCACGGCTTTCGTCAGCAGGATGCAGTCGCCGGAGCGCATGCGGCGCTTGTCGATCAGGTCTTGGCGGCGGACGGTACCGGCCATCATGCCGGAGATCACCGGGCGACGGACGGCATCGCTGATCTCGGTATGGCCCCCGCACAAGGTGATGCCCCAACGGTGCGTCAATTCGTTCAGCTCGCGGAGCACGCACCCAATCATGGACGGCGTGCTGCCGGGCGGGAACAGGAGCGTCGTCAGCAGCCAGCGGGGGACGGCTCCGGCCGTCGCGATATCGTTGGCATTGACCAGAACCGCATACTGCCCGATTGCGTCGGTCGCGAAGGTGATGGGGTCGGATTTCAAGACCAGGACTTCTTCCTGAGCCACATCCACAGCGGCGATGTCTTCGCCGACCCCCGGGTTGATGAGCAGGGACGGGTCTTCGAATTTAAACTCGGCGAGGAATTCCTTCAGCAGATCGTTGGGGAGCTTGCCGGAGGGAAGCGCCATCCCCAGCCGCAGGATGTTCGCCACCCGGCTGATGTCGCTGATTTGAAAGTGGACAGGCGGTGGAATCCCGGGTTGCGAAGGCCCATTGGATACCAAGACCGTGACGGCTCCGGCCGCGGCGGCCCGGTCCAGCAGCGCGCCCTCGGCAGATATCACCAGGATTTCTCGGACCGGAACGTGCATGGTCTTCGCAGCCACCCGGAACGGATTTCGGCCGCGGCCGATGGAAAGAAGCTCTTCCCGCAGAATGAGCGGATCGACGGTTCCACCCATCGCGAGCCGCACACGCTTGAAAAACCGATTGACCGTCTTACGCCCGTACCGGCTCAAGGCTGCCGTCGGAAGGCTCTTTGAGCGCAGGAATGCGAGCAGTCGGCTGGCGGCCGGGTCGAGCCGCCATCCGTCGGCGGCCTCCCCATCACGGCGATCCAACTCAGCCCAGGTCCGGCGGCGGTGCGACGCCTTTTTTAAACCTTGGATGAAATCAATTAACGAGCCTTCATCCGGGTCGGCGCCGACCGATCTCCGTGGCCGCGCATCCGGACCAGCGAGCGTTCCCTCCAAATGGAACAAGACAGCTGAAATGCGAAACGGCTTATTCGTCATCATCATGAAATAGTCCATCCGTCCGCTTTTATGCCACTGCCTCTCCGATCGATCAAGCGTTATTACCCCGGCAATAAACGACGTTCCAAGCGGCCATATCACTCATCGGCGGGGTGGTTTTTCGGCCGCAGCGCGCCGTAACCATCCGTTCAACGAACCAGCGTACGGCAGCAAGCCCGCTTCATTTGTATCTGGACAGCCCCGGAGGACCGATGTTCACGCAGCCGCCGGCCGTCTCTGCCTGTGCGCGGTTCCTCTAGACGGCTGGGGGGCGTGGCAGGATCGCCTGAAGAATTGGTTGCGGCGCGCTGTGGCCGAAAAACCACCCCGCCGAACCTCAGCTCAAGTTGAACCTGTTTACTTGCCGGAGTCATAAGAAAACGGGAGCGGAGTGGTCGATTCCCGTTCGAGCCGGCCGGCCGGCTCCCGGCAACAGCCGGGTTTTGACAAGTCTATATTTCGCCGATATGTTCTTCCATTGTGATGAAGATTCTACTGATCTATCCGTATTTTCTCGATCGGCGGCTGAACACGGAAGACATCCAATCCCCACCGATGGGAATTTTTTACGTGGCGGCCGTATTGAAGGCGCACGGCTACGACGTGGACGTGCTGAACTGGCATGACCGCGAGATCCCGCCGGAGCGGATGGAATGCGTGCTGCGGGAGAAGCGGCCGCAGGTGATCGGGTTTTCGATTCTGCACGCCAACCGCTGGGGAGGGATCGAGATCGCCCGCATGGCCAAGCGGATCGATTCCGCGGTCACGATCGTCTTCGGCGGGGTGGGGGCCACCCATCTCTGGGAGCATTTTTTGAAGCACGTCCCGGAGGTCGATTACATCGTTCTCGGGGAAGGGGAAAACACCTTCCTGAAACTGGTGGGGCGACTTGCCGGGAGCGCCTCCGCCGATTGGGCTTCCATCGCCGGGATTGCCTATAGAAAGGACGGCCGGCCCTTCCGGACGGTTGCAGCGGAGCCCCTTCGCGATCTGGATGCCCTGCCCATGCCGTCCGACTACTTTGATTACGCGCATCTGTCCCTGACCCGCGGCTGCGGATCGGACTGCCGATTCTGCGGGTCGCCCGATTTTTGGGGGCGCCGGGTCCGCTATCACTCGGCGGATTACTTCGTGGAACAGCTCGCAGCGCTGCGGCGCAAAGGGCGCCGTTTCTTTTTTGTGAGCGACGACACGTTCACCTTGAACCGGCGCCGGGTCATCGCGGTGTGCCGGCAGATCATCCGGCGCCAGCTCGGCATCCAGTGGGCCGCCATTTCGCGCGTCGACGCCGTGGACGAGGAGATGCTGGCCTGGATGCGCCGGGCGGGCTGCACCCAGATCAGCTACGGGGTGGAGAGCGGCTCGGCCGAGGTCCGGCGGCGGTTGAACAAGAAGATCGGCGATCGGCAGATCATCGAGGCCTTCGCACAGACCCATCGTTTCGGCATCATGGCCCGGGCTTATTTCATATACGGCTGCCCCGGCGAGAGCGCTACCACGATCCAGGCCACCATCGATCTGATGCAGGTCATTAAACCGCTCGCCGCCATTTTTTACATCCTCGACCTTTTCCCCGGAACGGCGCTGTACGAGGATTTCAAGCGCCGCAGCCATGTGACCGACGACATCTGGCTGAAGCGGGTCGAGGATATCCTGTACTTCGAAACCGATCCGAGCCTTTCCGCCGATCGGATTCTCGAGTTCGGCCGGATGCTCCGGGAAAGCTTCTACGAAAACCTGTCAGGGTTTGTGCAGGCCATCGCCCCGATCGATCAGCCCGATTTTTACCCGCTGCATGCCGATTTTTTCTCGCGGCTGGGCATGACCTTCGATCAGGGCGACTACGCACGGATCGACACGATCCCGGATAAGCCGCAGCTGGCCGAAGCCCTTTATCGGCGGGCATTGTCCTACCACCCCGATGCGCGCGCCTACCTGGGGCTCGCGATCCTGAATCAAAAGGCCGGTCGCCACACCGCTGCCGCGGACCTTCTAACCACCGGGCTGTCGCATTTCCCGGAAGACGAGCCGCTGCGGGCATGCCTGGCGGTGAGCCTGATGAGTCTGGGCCGCTTTCAAGAAGCGCTGGGCTGGCTCGAACGCTGTCCAAGCCAGCCGCAGGCGCAGCAGCTGGCCACGGCCTGCCGGCGGGCATTGAAGTGAGGGGAAGAGCGGACGGCTGCTCGATAGAAGCGATGGTACGCTGCCATTTCGGATCATGCGCCCATCGTTCGCCCATCGATCGTTGCGCGGCCGCTGAAGCTGTGGTATTAAAAAAATTTACGATTTTCCAATCCTGCTTTGGCTCGGAGGCCCGCCGGCGGACGTTCCGGATTTCTACGCCGCAGCCTGCCTCCCGCGAAAGGATCGCGTTCAGTCAATGGACTCACAAAAAGCATCCAACGGCGTCGTGGACGCCATATGGAAACTGCTGGCATCGATCCGGCTGAC
>JALOPB010000320.1 GCA_025454115.1 Desulfobacterales bacterium
AGGTATGCCTTGCGCACCATTTCGTTGTCGGCCAGGCTGGCGGCCGAGTCGCTGAAGATGATGGCGCCGGACTGCAGCACGTAACCGCGGCTGGCGACCTGCAGCGCCATTCGTGCGTTTTGCTCGACGAGGAGGATGGTTGTGCCGGCCGCGTGCAGCTGGCGGATGGTGTCGAAAATACCGTCTACCAAGACCGGCGCTAACCCCATGGATGGCTCATCGAGGAGCAGCACCTTAGGATTGGCCATCAGCGCCCGACCCATGGCGAGCATCTGCTGTTCGCCGCCGGAAAGCGTCCCGGAAACCTGTTTGCTGCGCTCCTTGAGGCGCGGGAACAGGGTGAACACCCGCTCCAGGTTGTCCGCGTTTCGTTTCTTGTCCATACTGGTGAAGGCGCCCATTTCCAGGTTTTCCCTCACCGTGAGCCGGCCAAACACGCGCCGGCCCTCCGGCACCTGGATCACGCCTTTCATCACGATGTCATGGGCGCGCAACCGGGTGAGATCCTCGCCGGCCAGGCGAATCGCGCCGGTGCGGGGTTTCAGCAGGCCGCTGGCGGTCTTGAGCATGGTACTTTTGCCGGCGCCGTTGGCTCCGATGATGGTGACGACCTCTCCCTGCTCGACGTGCAAGGAGACATCCTTGAGTGCGTGGATGTTGCCGTAATACGAATTGATGCCCTCAACTTCCAGCATGGGCATGGCGTGATTCCTTTCTTCGATGCGATGCGGCCGCATCCTTACCGCGGAGTGCCGCGCTGCGGACAGCGCCTCAAGCGGCGCAGGGTTTTGCCGCACTCCCCTTGCCGAGATACGCCTCGATCACCTGGGGATTGCATTGAACCTCGGACGGCAAACCCTCGGCAATTTTCTTGCCATAGTCGAGCACGGTCACCTGTTCGGATATACCCATCACCACCCGCATCTGGTGCTCGATCAGCAGGATGGTGATCTTGAGTTCATCCCGCAGGTGGCGAATGAAATCCATCAGGTCCTGTGATTCCTTCGGGTTCATGCCGGCCGCCGGTTCGTCCAGCAGCAGCAACTTGGGCCGAGAGGCGAGAGCGCGCGCAATTTCAAGCCGCCGCTGATCGCCGTAGGGCAGGTTTTTCGCCAGAAAGTCACCCTTGCCCGTCAGGTTGACGAAGCGCAACAGATTCACCGCTTCCTCGTTCGCTCGTTTCTCTTCCCGGCGGGTGGCGCGCGATCCGAAGACGATTCCGATAAAGTTGGCATGCAGGTGGCTGTGCTGCCCGACCAGGATGTTCTCCAAAGCGGTCAAATTAGGGAACAGCCGGATGTTCTGATAGGTGCGGGCGATGCCATGGCGAACAATCTGGTCCGGGTTCAGCCCCACCAGGGGGTATTCCTCCAGGAAGATCTGCCCGACTTCGGGCCGGTAAAAGCCCGTGATGCAATTGAACAAGGTTGTCTTGCCGGCGCCGTTCGGGCCGATGACGCTGTGGATGCTCCGTTCCTGGACCGTGAAATCCAGGTTTTCGATGGCAACCAGACCGCCGAACTGCTTGGTGATATTTTGGATGGTGATTGCTGCCATGGCGTGTTCCTTCTATCCAGTGGGGACGGCTGGGGTGCCCGCAACGCGGGTCGGCGGCGTTTCCGCCGAGTCGTGGAGTTCGCGCACATGAGTGGCCTCCGGCCACAGTCCCTCCGGCTTCAACAGCATCATCGCGACCAGAGCGGCTCCGTAGACGAGCAGCCGGTACTCAGCGAACTCCCGGAGCAGCTCCGGAAGGCCGACCAGGGCGATGGCCCCGACCACCACGCCGGGCATGCTGCCCATGCCGCCGACGATGATGACGCAGAGGATGTTGATGGAAATCATTACGTTGAAGCTGTGAGGGTAAACCGATCCGATTTTCGAAGCAAAGATAGCCCCGCTCAGTGCCGAAAACCCGGCGCCGGTGGCAAAGGCCATCAGCTTGGTGGCTACCAGGTTGATGCCCATGGCCTGGGCCACGTCCTCATCCTCGCGCATCGCCATCCACGCCCGCCCCAGCCGCGAGTCGCGCAGCCGCCATGAAATAAACCCGACCAGGATGCACCCGGCGAGCAGCAGGTAGTAGATCTCCTGGGGCGAAGCGAATTCGAATTCGCCGATCTGTGCCTTGCTAATTTTGCCGATGCCCTGGGCGCCTCCCAGCCAGGGCCGCAGGGCATCGGAGAGCACCAGGATGCGGATGATTTCGCCGAACCCGAGGGTGGCGATGGCCAAATAGTCGCCGCGCATTTTCAAGACCGGGATGCCCAGCATGACGCCGGCGATGATGCCGAAGATGATCGCGAAGGGCAGGGCCTGCCAGAAGGTCAGGCTGAAAAAACCAAGCTCCGGGGACGTGAGGATCGCGACCGTGTAGGAGCCGATGGCAAAGAAGGCCACGTATCCGAGGTCGAGCAATCCGGCGAAGCCCACGACGATGTTCAGGCCCAGGCCGAGCAGAACGTAGAGCCCGACGATAGTCAGCACCTCGCTCAGGAAAAGCCCCAGGGCGTGGGGCAGGATCAGGAGCACCACCGCGGCGACCAGCAGCGCGGCCAGCTTCAGGTTGCGCTTCGGCCCGGGTTCCATCCGGTGAACGCGCTCCTGCACCGCCAGGCGATTGGCCGACCAGAAGGCGGTAGCAGCTGCGGCTACGCAAAACAACCCCACGGCGCCGCCGATCGAGAGCCCGTTTCCGGAGAACAACCAGTCGCTCAGCATGGCGAAAGGCCCCCAGGCGCCGATGATGGGGGCGATCAGGTCTTGGAGCATTCCGACGACGGCCAGACTGCAGAATCCCGTGATCAGGGCGCGTCGCCACGGCCCTGGCAACAGATTGAGCAGCCCGGCGAGGAAACCGATCAGGGCGCCCGCCAGGAGCAGCAGGCCAATCCCGGTTCCGAGGCTCTCCTGCTGAAACAGCAGCAAATTGAACAGGGCCGGGGAGGCGTTGATGAACACCTGGCGCAGGTTGACCGTTTTGCTCAGCAGGATGAGCAGGGCGAGCACGGCGGCCATCACGAGGCCCGCCGTCACTCCGGCGGTCAAGACCGGCCCCGCGGACCGTGGCGACGTGCGTTTGACGGCCATGTAGGCAATGAACGCCGAGGTAAAGAGCAACAGCGTCTGGCCCATGGAAATCACGTCGCTGACGATCTCGCGCTGGTTGAATGCTTGCACCATGCCGATCAGCGACAGCAGCACCAGGCAGACCCCACCGATTAAACCCAGTCGAAACCCGGCGAGACGTTGAGTCGGAGTTGCAGTCATGTCACTCCCGTCCTAATTTGATCATGCTTTTTTGACCGCCAGACGCTCGCCCAGGATGCCGCTGGGGCGGAAAATCAGCACCAGGACCAGCATGGTGAAGGCGATGGCGTCTTTGAGCTGGTAGGGGGCAACGATCCCCAGCCCGTCCAGGAACAAGCTAGGGCCGACCGATTCCACCAGCCCCAGGAAAATCCCGCCGAGCATCGCGCCCGGGATGTTGCCGATTCCTCCCAGGACCGCGGCGGTGAAGGCCTTGATCCCCGGGATGAAGCCCATGAAAAAATGAACCTGTTTGAACATGATGGCATAGAGAACGCCGGCCGCCCCGGCGGCGGCGCCTCCGATCATGAAGGTCATCGAAATCATGCGGTCGACGTCGATGCCCATCAGGGCGGAGGCTTCCTTGTCTTCGGAGACCGAACGCAGGGCTTTGCCGAGGCGGGTGCGCTGCGTAAACTGGTAAAGGGCCACCATCAGCAGCCCGGCCGCTACGATGACTAAGGCCTGGAACTTGAGCACGCGGATCGACCCGAGTTCGAAATGGCCTTCGAGGGCGGTGACCACCGGATAGGCTTGAAACCCCGACCCGTAGAGCCCGCGGAACACGTACTGCAGGAAAAAGGAGGCCCCGATGGCCGTGATCAGCGGCACCAGGCGCGGGGCGCCGCGCAGCGGGCGGTAGGCGAGGCTGATCACCGGGTGGGATTCCAGCAAGCCGCTGCGGTAGAAATAGGCGGCGAAAAAGTAGGCGGTATAGGGGCCGCTCATAAAGACTTCGCTGTGGGCGAAGTTGATCATGCGCAGCACGCCGTAGACCATGGTGTATCCCATGGCGATCAGGGCGTAGATGCTGCCCTGCGCCAGCCCGAAGATGACGAAGTCGATCCAGTGGCGGGCGGAGTAGGTTCCCTTGACGAGCGTCGAGGCCGACCCCCACACGATCAGGATCAGCAGCACACCGCCGATCAGCCACATCACGATGTCGGTCGGACTCATTCTCTCACGGAGATTCTTAAACATAGAGGTCTCTCGAATTGTTGGCGACCATCCCTGCCGGGGCTGGCTACGGGCACGGAGCGACGGGGTGAATGCCGTTTGGGCCCGCTCACTTAGAAAAAGAGCCGGGCGCCTGGGCGGTGCCCGGCTCTTTCCATGAGGCGGGTTTAAGCAACCTCGGCGCGGCTGGCGCTGCCAGGCAGAGCCGGCCGCGCCGAGGACCGATCAGATCAATAGGGCTTCCAGAACGGGGTTTCCGGGTTCACCAGCTTCTTGATGTTGTCCGCGGTCTGTTGATAGACGGCGATGCGCGGATCGGCGCAGTCCCCGTATTTATCGCAGGTCAAATTGCCGGTCAGTCCCTGCAGGTTCTTGGTGGCATACAGGGCATCCCGCAGGGCCTTGCGGCCGATGTACAGGGTGTCGCCGTCCTTGACTCCTACTTTCTCAATGGCGGCAAAGATCATCATGGCCGCATCGTAGCCGTGGGCGTGGAAGGGAGCGATGGGCGCTTCGCCGTATTTTTTCTTGTGTTTTTCCAGGAAGCCTTTG
>JALOPB010000321.1 GCA_025454115.1 Desulfobacterales bacterium
CGACGGGGAGTTTCAGAAAGCGCGCGATCAGTAGGCCGGCCAGGCCGGTCGGGCCGGCGCTCGCCAGATGCAGCCGTCGGATGTCGTTCTTGAAGCAGTAATCGAGCATTTCCAGAACCGGCGGATAGACCAGGCGCTGCCCCGGCAGGTCGCTGAACTCGTAAACACCGATCGGGAGGAAGGATTGCACGCCGGGGTCCTCTGCGGGATCGCAGGTGAGCAGGATAACCCTTTCGGAGGTCGCGTCCGCTGCAGAGAGCCCGGCCGAAAGTCGCCCGGCTTCCAGCGTGTCGGCAAAAACGGCGCAGACACTGTTCGACTCGGCGTCGGCCGTCGGGAACAGCTGCGATCGAACGGTGCGGGCGAGCCGGCGTTGCATGCCGTGATGAGCGAACCCCACGAAGTAGGGAGCCAGGAGCGTGCAGAACCCTCCGGCGGAGCCGATGGTGTGAAAGATGCTGAAAAGATTCGCCCCTGAAAAATGATCGATCAGATGGTTGGCGAACCCCAATAATATCCGGTTGGACATCTTGTTGATGAACTGGAACCAACGCTCCTCTAAATGCTGGGAAAGGCGGTCTCCTTTACGGGGCGCCTCGAACAGTTCGGGTTCTTCTGCGATCAACCGGGCGGATTCCTTCTTGAGCAGATCGACCAGCGGGCCGGGCAGGCTGCCCTTGATTTTACGAAGCCGCCGGTACTGCCACAGCAAATGCAGGCGCGAAAGAATCCCGCTATCCTCATCCCCCGTGCAGCGCAGGCTTCGGTCCACATAGCGCAGCAGAAAATCGTGAGGGACCTGCTGCCCCAGGTCGAGCTTGTGCCGGTAGAACTGGTACGCGATGCTGTAGAGGTTGTGGGCGAGGGCCTGAGGCGATGAGGGCCGCTGAACGGCTTCGGCGCGGCCGGCCTCGATTCCATCCAGAAACTCAGCCACCGACCCGGCGCCGGGCACGCGCGTGTAGTTGCGGGCAATGCTGAGCGAGCTGTGGTCGTCGGATCCGCCGATGAAGCGTTTGACCCAGGGCTCCGGCCACAGGGGGGCTAAGCGGTGCCGGTTCGCCCAGCGCTCGATGTCTCCGGGTGCCAGGCGTGCGACCAAGTCTTCAAGGCAGCGGTTGCTGTCGGGGCTGCTGTCGCCGTTCAGTTCCAAGTTACGGAAAAGCAGCAGCAGTTTTTCAAAATGGACCGGCGTCAAGCGGTCATTGACGGAATAGAATGGATGGGCGAGGGCGCAGGTGATGGCGGCCTGCTGCAAATAGCCGACTAGGTCGTAAATGCTGGCCCGCAGCTTCTGAATGTCGACATGCTGAGCCTCGGTGATGTGATAGACGAGCACGTGAACCTTGCAGCCGTCCTCCGGGAAATAGGAAGTTACCTCCTCGCTGATGAAGGTCCCCGGCAAATGCGCGATCTCTAATGCGCCGTCGATTTTGTTGTGGTCCGTGATCGTGACCAGCGTCATGCCCCGCCGCCGGGCGATATGGTAGATATGCAGCGGCTCGGTAAAGCTCTCCGGGCAGCCGATCTTCTGTAGAAACCATTGAGACGGACGAGTGGAATACCTGGAGTGTACGTGCAGGTCTGCTTTCATCGGCTTCTTGCATCCATTGGTATGAGTTGGAGGATCGGTCCGCTCGTGCTCAACCGGCCTCGGATTCAGCCACAGAGACACCCTCTGAGCTGGTTCCGGCCCCGTGGTAAGACAAAAACGTCGCGGCGCCGGCGGCGCCCATATAACGCTGGAGGGTCTTCACGTCGGTTTGAGTCAGATCCACCACGATCAGCCCATCCATCACGCGGCCGAACGTTCGGTCGATGTTAAACGCCAGAAGTTGCCCGCCTAGATTCAGGTAGTGCCGCAGCAAGACCGGAACGTCGCGTTGTTTGAATTCGACATCCGCAATGACCGAGCACACCTCCTTGAAATCCTGGAAGCAAGAAGGGGGCGGGTGGTAGCCGCAGCCCGGCACCCGAATCGGCCGAAGATTCGCCGGGTGCCTCGGTCGAACCATCACGGCGAGGTCCTTGGCTTGGCTGTGCTGCAGCAGCGTGGTGGCGATCAAATTGCGGGACAGGTCGCTGTAATCGCGGCTGATGCTGACCGGCCCGAAGAGCATACGGTAGCGGGGATTTCGGGCGATGAAGGCGCCGATCCCTTTCCAGAGCAGCAGCAGGGGCGAGTAGGATCGTTGGTATTCCGGCCGCACGAAGGAACGCCCCATTTCGAGGGCCGGGCCGAGCCGGCGGAAAAACTCAACGCGGCTGTCGAATAGGGTGCTCGAGTAAAGCCCGCTGCGGCCGTAGCGTTCAAGGATCCGGTCAGTCGCGCCGATGCGATAGGCGCCGACGATTTCAGCCGTTTCCGCATTCCAGATGAAAAGATGCAGGTAATGCGCGTCGAAACGATCCAAATCCAGAGGTTTGCCGGTGCCCTCGCCGGCTGCACGGAAGGATAACTCCCGCAGCCGTCCGATCTCCTGCATGACGAGCGGTATTTGCTCTGCAGTCGCCTGCCATACCGACTGGTCGCCGCTCTGAGCGAGGCATTGGTCGGCCGGCAGCCGCTCGACCTCCCGGCGGCAGGCCTCCGCGTCCTGGGCGGCGACCAGGGGGCGCGGCCTCCGGAAGGCGGAGATGACTGCCGGCTTGAACCCGCATTTTCCGCGTCGGGCCGGGTGGCCCAAGAGATAGGTTCGCCAGCGCAGGTACGCCATCAACTCCGCATCGCCGGCATAACGCTGCAACCACCGAAACGGGATCAGGCGGCCGATGTCGATCTTAACTGCGCGGCCGCGCATGCTCACGAGCTGCCGTGCCAGCAGCGCCGTGCGCAGCCGGGGATGAATGAGCCCAACCGCCTGAAACCCGGGGCCGTTGTGTCCCCGGAAAAACACCGGCAGGACCGGCGCACCGGTGCGGCGGATAATCCGCCCGATGGCCGGGCTCCATGCCGGATCAGCCACCTCGATCGGGGACGCCTTTAAATGCGAGACCTCTCCGGCCGGAAAGACGAGCAGCATGCCGCCGCTGCTGAGCCAATGCAGGGCCTCCCGCATGGGGCCGATATTGGTGCGAACGGACCCGCTGCGGTTGAACGGATCGACCGGAATGGTCAGGGCGCGCAAATGGGGTATCCGATTCAGGAGAAAATTCGCTACGATTTTAACATCCGGGCGGCAGCCCAGGAGAATGTCCGCCATGATGACGCCCTCGATTCCACCGAACGGGTGATTGCCGACAACGATAGCCGGTCCCTTCCTCGGGATGTTCTCCAACTCCTCCGGTGTGACCTGCGGCCGAACATCCAATTGACGAAGAGCTTCTCGCATAAACGCATGCGCATCGCCCTGCGACTGGATCCGATCGTACAGCGCCGCGCACTGCCGCAGGCCGAGCAGATGCTCCAACGGACCCGCTGCGAATTCGAAAAACCGGCGGTGCTTCTTTGGCACCGTCCTGGGAACGATTGAAAAAATTGGGTCTTCGCCAAGCGCTTCTTCCATAGCCCCTCCCGATTCTCATGGTTCTGAACAATAATCTTGTCGGCGGTAGAAACGTTCCAATCATCGGGGCTGCGCTTTAGGTAAAGATTAGAGAAACACTAAAAATGAGTGAACCCGGCCGGGTTGAAATAGGCCGCGGCTGCGCTCTCTGTAATGCAGTTGGGGCAAACGATCCCCTCATCAAAAACTAACCGTATTTGAATTAGGAAACGATAGGGTTGGGCCCAGTCGATCGGTTTCTTTTCTGCCGGCATCTTCTTAAACTGATGAGGACAGAGCATATTGGAGTCGACTGCGGTGGGAAGATAGATGGATATCGCCTTTTGCGCGAAGGGAATCGCCGTGGGCTTCGTGCTTTGCGCCCCCTTAGGCCCGGTCGGCGTTCTCTGTCTCGAACGGACCGTGTCGGCCGGCCGCCTGGCCGGATTTTGTTCGATTCTGGGTGCG
>JALOPB010000322.1 GCA_025454115.1 Desulfobacterales bacterium
GGCCAGCAGGGGCGCCTGAGTATAGAAACGGCTTTCCACGCTCATGGCGAGCGTCTGGGAATGCAGGCGGTAGACGCTGACGAGCACGATGGCCATGATGCCCAGCGCCACCATTACCTCCAGCAGCGTGAACCCCTGGGGCGATCGCCGCAGCCGCTCTCCGGGAGAGTCTGCCGCCTCGGGTTTTAAACACATGGCGAAGGAGTCCCTCTGTGCGACGGTTTCGCGCTGTGCCGGTCGCGCGCCGCCGGCCGCCCGTCCGGCATCAGCGCAGGTCGTTGAACCCGACCCGGTAGTCGAACATCTTCACCCGGGTCAGAAACGGTTCGATCAGAAACGAGCTGTAAGCCTCGCCGTTCTGCAGATGGATCAGGGCCTTGTCGCTGTGTCCGTCGCCATAAAAATAGACCTGCGCCCGGCCGGTCGTGATCCGCGTTTCCGGCGGGAACTCCACCCCCACCGCGCGTGCGCCTCCCGGGATCGGCAGCGCCCGGCGCATGGCCAGCTCGATGGCTTCGGCGGTCATGCCCGCGGTGATTTGCCATACCCGCTTGGTGTCCAGATCGAAAACCAGGATGTGCTGGCGGCGCGTGCGGAGGGCCTCCTCCTTCAGGCTCTGGATCTTGCCGATCAGCCAGCGGGCGCTTTGCTTGGAATCGTCGAACAGGAACGTCCCCTCGAAGCGCGGGATGGCGAAAAAGAACACGATGCCCATCAGGGCCATGACCACGATGAGCTCGAGCAGGGTGAAGCCGGCCCTGCGGCGCATGATCATTCCGTGTCCCAGTTGTTGATGTCCTTGTTCTCGTTCTCGCCCCCCGGGACCCCATCGGCGCCGTAGGAGATGATGTCGAAGTCCCCCTTCAGGCCGGGCGAGAGGTAGATGTAATCGTTTCCCCAGGGGTCTTTCGGGACCTTGCCTTTCTCGAGGTATCCCCCCTGTCGCCATTTCTTGGGGATCACCCCGGCTTCCGGCCGTTGCACCAGGGCCAGCAGGCCCTGTTCGGTGCCGGGGTAAACGCCACTGTCGAGCTTGTAGAGCTTCAGCGCGGTCTCCAGGGCGGCGATGTCCATCCTGGCCCGCACCTGCTTGGCTTCCTCCGGCCGGCCCATGAGCTTGGGGGCGACATACATCGCCAGGATTCCCAGGATGATGATGACCACCATGATTTCGATCAGGGTGAAGCCCCTTTCTCCGCCCGCTGCGCGTAACGTCCAACTTCTGCGTTGCGCTTGCTGCGGCGTGCGGTCCGTACGCCTCGCACTGCACCACTCGCGCGCCTTGAGGTTGGGGTGTTGCGCGAAGCGGGTAGATACCAAACCACCGGCGACGTGAGTATCATTTTCTGAAATCATATCGTTTTTCCTCTCTTTTCACTCGACTCCTTTGCCCCTCGAACCCCGAATCATCGAATCAGTTGGTTCATCTCGAAGATCGGCAGGCAGATCGACAGCACGATGAAGCCCACGATGCCGCCCATCACCAGAATCATGACCGGCTCCAGGTACGACGTCAACCGCATGATAATGGTTTCCACCTCGTTTTCGAAGACATCGGCGATCTTGTAAAGCATTTTTTCCAGCTCCCCCGACTGCTCGCCCACCTGGATCATCTGGATGGACAGCATCGGAAAAGCGCGTCCTTCGGACAGGGACAGCCAGAGGCTCTTGCCCTTGCCGACCTCTTCGGCCGCCTGGGCGACGGTGTCGGAGATCTGGACGTTGCCGACGATGTTTTTGACGATGTCAAGCGCCACCAGCAGGGTGACGCCGTTTTCCAGCAAGGATCCAAGCGTGCGGCTGAAACGGGCGACGGCCAGCTTGCGCGCCAGGTTTCCGAACATCGGCAGCCGGAGCAGGGTACGGTCCGACCAGCGGCGTCCCTTCTGCGTTTTGCGGAACTGGCGGGCGCCCACGACCACGGCGGCCGCGAAAACGAGGATCGTCCACCAGTAGTCCCGGAAAAACGAGCTTAACGCGATCAGAACCATGGTGGGGGTGGGAAGCGCCTGCTTCATGTCGGCGAAAATCGATGTAATCGTGGGCACGATGTAGGTGAGCAGGATAAACAGAACGACCGCCCCGAAGAAAAGCATGAAGACGGGATACGCCAGGGAGGCCTGGATCCGGTTGGAAAGCGCCTGCTGCTTTTCGGTGATTTCCGCCAGCCGTTCCAGCACGATTTCTAAGGTTCCGGAGGTTTCACCGGCCCGCACCATGTTAACGTAGATCGGCGGAAAGATGCCGGGGAACTGGGTGAGGGCATGGGCGAAGCTGTTGCCTTCGACCACCAGGTCCTTCACCCGCGCCAGCGTGCGCTTCAGCCCGTGGGAATGCGTTTGAGGCAACAGGGCGTCCAGCGCCGAAACCAGCGGAAATCCGGCACCGATCAGGGTCGCCAGCTGGCGGGTGATCATGGCCACATCCGCCGGCTTGACGCGAGAGAACCAGGCTCCCAGGCCGAATTCCCGGCGGGACTTCTTGGCCAGGACCTCCTGGGTTTCCCGTATGGAGACCGGGAACCTTCCGGAAGCCCGCAGCTTCTGGCGCGCGGCCTGGATTCCATCGGCGTCGATGATGCCGGTCGTGGTCTTGCCCCGGGCATCCAGCGCTGTAAATTCGAAAACGGGCATGCAAACCTGCGTGAGTTGAAAAATATACCAATAATAACAGTTTGCTAAATTAATCGCAACGCCGAACTTGGGTTTTATTGCTCCGGCGATAAAATATGCCTAATCCGGCCAAATTACGCAACGTCGTGGCAGGGTTTCGGCCGCAGCGCGCCGCCGTCAATTTTTCAGGCGATCCTGCCACGCCCCCCAGCCGTCTATAGGAACTGCAGACAGGCAGAGACGTCTGACAACTTCGTGAGGGTCGGTCCTCCGGGGCTGTCCGGACACGGTTGGAGCGGGCTTGCTGCCGTTCGCTGGTTCGTTGAAGGTTTGGCGGCGGCGCGCTGCGGCCGAAACCCTGCCACGACGGACATCGGCTCAAGTTGAAATTGGCGGAAAAATAAGCCCGACTCTCCTTATTCGGCCGGAACCGGCACGGTTTCCAGGAGTTCTTTCAACAGGTCCTCCTCGGTGAGGCCCTTCAAGCGGGCTTCGGTTTTGAGAAGGATACGGTGGGATAGAACCGGTACGGCCAGGGCTTTGACATCGTCCGGGATGACGAAGTCCCGGCCGCGGCAGGCGGCTAACGCCTGGCAGGCGGCCTGAAGGCCGAGCGCCGAGCGCGTGCTGCCTCCCAGCCGGATACCGGGGTGCTCGCGGGTTGCGCGGGTGACGGCCACCATGTATTGGCGCACCGGCTCTGCCACCCGGATGCGGCGGGTTTGGGCCTGCAGCGCCAGGAGCTCTGCGGTAGGAATTATGCTTTCCAGCCGATCGATGGGGGTGTCCTGCTGGTAGCGGCTCAGAACCATAAATTCATCTTCCACGGACGGGTAGCCGAGCGTCAGCTTCATCAGGAAGCGGTCGAGTTGGGCTTCCGGCAGAGGAAACGTGCCCTCCAGTTCGATGGGATTCTGAGTGGCCATGAGGATGAACGGGCGGGGCAGCGCCACCGTGTTCCAGTCGACGGTCACCTGGCGCTCTTGCATGCTCTCCAGCAGGCAGGACTGGGTGCGCGGCATGGCGCGGTTGATTTCGTCTACCAGGACCACGTTGGCAAGGACGGGACCCGGCCGAAATTCAAACTCGGCGGTCTTCTGGTTGAAGACATGAATGCCCACGACGTCGGAAGGGAGCAGATCCGGCGTGCACTGGATGCGCTTGAAGCGTCCGTCCAGAGACCGGGCCGTCGCCCGAGCCAGCAGCGTCTTGCCCACTCCGGGCACGTCTTCGATCAGGACGTGCCCCTCGCAGAGCAGGGCAATAAAGATCCGCTCGATGACATCGGCTCGTCCGATGATGGCCCGCCCCACGTTGGACGTAAA
>JALOPB010000323.1 GCA_025454115.1 Desulfobacterales bacterium
TTTCATCATCATCGGCCCGGCCGCCGACCCGGCCGGGATCAAGGGCAAAAGCGTCAAGGATGCCCTGCAGGCGATCCGGGCCAAGCAGGCCCTCTTCGTGAGCCGCGGGGACAAGTCCGGCACCCACATGATGGAGCTCGACCTCTGGAAGAATCTCGGAGGAGAAGTCCCCGAAAAGGAGGCCTGGTATGCCCAGGCCGGCCAGGGGATGATGGCCACCATCACCATCGCCGCCGAGAAGAGCGGCTACACCCTGACCGACCGCGGCACCTACATCAAGTACGAGAACAGCATGAAGGGCAATCCGCCGCTCAAGATCCTGGTGGAGGGCGACCAGGTGCTCTTCAACCAGTACAGCGTCATCGCCGTCAACCCGGCCAAGTGCGGCAAGGCGCAACTCGAACTGGCCACGAAATTCAGCGACTGGATCGCCGGGCCTGCGGGTCAGAAGCTCATCCGCGAGTTCAAGCTGGAAGGCAAGCCCCTCTTCACGGCGAACGCAAAATGAAGATGAGCAGCGAGTAACGAGCATGGACTTTCTGGTACAGGGGTTTCTGACAGCCATTGAACTTCTGTTCTCCGGGGATGCGGAGACCTTTTCGGCGGTCTACGCGACGTTGGCGGTCTCCTTCAACGCGATCGCGGTCAGCCTGGTATTGGGTCTGCCGTTGGGGTTTTGCCTGGGGCATCTCGAATTCAAGGGAAAACGGCCCCTGCGGCTTCTGGTCGATACTGGGCTCGCGTTGCCCACGGTGTTCATCGGCTTGGTCATGTACGCTTTTTTGACCCGGCAAGGCCCTCTGGGCAGCCTGGGTCTGCTCTTTTCCTTGCCGGGGATTGCGATCGGTTTGACCATTTTGGCATTGCCGATCGTGATCGCCCTGAGTGCCGCCGCCGTCGAGGGCCTGGACCGAGAGTTGCGTGTCACGCTGATCTCCCTGGGGGTGGATCGGAGGCAGCTCTTCTTGAGCACGGTATGGGAGGCGCGCCACGGGATTCTCGCCGCCGGGCTGACGGCCTTTGGCAGGGTTCTGACGGAGGTTGGCATCGCCATGATGGTGGGAGGAAACATCAAATGGCAGACCCGTACCATTACCACCGCCATCGCCCTGGAGACGAACAAAGGTGAATTTGCAGCCGGCATTGCATTGGGTCTCATCCTTCTGCTGATTGCCTTCAGCGTCACGCTGTCGGTCTCTTTTTTACGCAAGCGAGGCTGATGTGGGCAACCTGATCTATGACATCGCTGGACTCAGGCATTTTTACCGTGAGCGCCTCGTATTGGATATCGATCGGATGGAGATTCCCCGCGGTGCGATTGTGGGCATCGTCGGGCCGAATGGATCCGGAAAGAGCACTCTGCTGAAGTTGGCCGGGTTCGTAGAGACGCCTTCCGCCGGAACCATCCGGTTTGACGGGCGACCTGCGGAACCTTACGCCCAACAGGTTCGACGGCGTGTTTGCCTAATGCCGCAGGAGCCTTTTCTGTTGAAGCGCACGGTATTCAATAACGTCGCCTTCGGCCTGCGGGTGCGCAGCGACCTCGTCCGGCTGGAGCCGCGCGTGCACGAGGCGCTCGCTTGGGTTGGGTTGAGCGGCCGAGACTTTGCCGACCGGCCTTGGTATGCGCTTTCCGGGGGGGAGACCCAGCGGGTGGCTCTGGCCGCGCGTCTGATCCTCAGACCGGACGCGCTTTTGCTGGACGAGCCAACCGCCAATGTAGATGCTGTGAGCACTCAGCTGATAAAGGAGGCCGCTCTCAGGGCCCGTGAGGAATGGGGCACGACACTGCTCATCGCGAGCCACGATCAGCAGTGGCTGCGAGAGTCGGCCCAGACCCTTCTGTCGCTCTTCAACGGCCGGCTGGTGGGGAGGGGGGAAGAAAACATCCTTTTCGGTCCGTGGGAGCCGAGCGGCGACGGGCGGTGGTGCAAAAGACTGGCGGACGGCCAGAAACTGTATGTGCCGCGACCGCCCCATTCCTTAGCGGCGGCTCTGATTGCCGATGCCGTTTTGGCGGATTGTTCCGGCGATGCTGCCTCGGGGGTTGTTACCCGCCTCGGTCTGGACCCCGGAACGGGCGGGGTAATGGTCTCGGTCGGCGTCGGCCGCCAGACGTTCACGGTGGTGGTGAACCGGCGCGAGATTATCAGCAGAGGGATTACTCCCGGGTCCCAGGTGGGGGTGGAGTATGATCCAGCCAAGGTGTCCTGGATCACGGAGTGAAGCGGCTCAACAGAAATAGCCCAGGATATATCGGAACGCCAGAAACAGGATGATCAGTCCCAGCATCAGTTTGATTGCCTTTTGAGGGATGAATTTCTGAAGCCTTGCGCCGACGTACATCCCGGCGAACCCTCCCGCCCCAAATAGAATTCCGAGCAGCCAGTCCGGGCGGGTCGCCATGCCGGCCTTGGCCGGGACGAGGCTGTAAAAACAAACCCCGGCGATCGACGTCAGAAAGGTCCCCATCAGCGCGGCGCCGGCCACGGTATAAACCGGCAGGTTGAAAACGGCGACGCAGAAAGGCGCGATGATGGCACCTCCGCCAATTCCATAGGTCCCCCCGATGATGCCCACCCCAAAGGCGAGGCTCAGCATGGCGAGGGCATTATAAGAGAAGCGTTGTCCCCAGAATTCGTATTCCACCCGCGATAACGACCAGGAGATCGCGCGCACCACCGCCTCCGCCGGAAGGCCTGCCGTCATTCGAGCCGTGCGGCCGGCTTTCATCTCTTTCACGTGGTCGTTGAATTTCTTTTCCAAGGCCGCCGTCGCATGCCTGCCTTTGCGCGATCGCGCGGTAAGCTCATAGAGCAGCCGCGCCCCTATATAGAGCAGGACCAGTCCGACGAAGAGTTTGAATGTCGCGGGGTTCGGCAGGTAGAGGACCCGCAGGTAGTAGCCGATCAGCACCCCGGGCAGGGTGCCGGCGATCACGATCCAGGTCAGCGGCCAGGCCATGCGGCCTTCTTTGAGGTAGCGATAGACCCCGCTCGGAATCGCGACGATGTTGTAGACGAAGTTGGTGGCGCTGACGGCTGGAGTGGTGAAGTGCAGCACGCTCATCTGGAAGGGCAACAGCAGGAAGGCGCCGGAAACACCACCCATGGAGGTGAACACTGATACCACGAATGCCGATAGCGGCGGGACGAGAATCGAAGTGGTCACACCCGAAACCGAAAAGGTTACCGCCAGCAGGTCGAAGTTCATCGTTTGCATTCTTCGGGGGACGACCCGAAAATCATCAGCGCCTTCGTTGCGGATCAATCGCCCAGCTCGGCTGCCATCAGATTCTCATACAAGGTGTTGGATTCTTTTTCGACAATCCGTTGAAGCCCTTGGAACTGGTGCAAAAGAGTCTCTCCCAAGGGTGTCAGGCGCGATCCCCACGGCTGCCGTATCAATAGTGGTTTGCCTAACCGCTGTTCGGTGGCGCTGATCCTCGCCCAGATGGCCCGATAGCTCATCTTGAGTTCCTGGGCAGCGGCCTGCAGCGATCCCAAACGCTGTACGGCCTCCAAAATGCGGTATCTGCCCAAGCCGAACACGACCTTGCCGTCGGCGTTCTCGACCCAGATCTTGGAACGGATACGAAATTGGCATTCTTTCCTGGCCATGGATGGCTTGCCTCTTTTTCGGATCAGACTGCCGGTCTTCAGCCCGTTTGCGGGTGTCTGCGGGTTTTGAGCACGTTCAAACGGCCGGTCACCCCGCATGGTGGGCTCCCAGAGCCTGCGTGGGAAGGAGCCGTTAAGCGACCTATAGGTGCTCCGGGTCGAAGGTGATGTAAATGTTCTTCAGGTTCGAGTAGAAATCCAGGGCCTCGGTGCCGGGCTCGCGCGAGCCGTTGCCGGACTGCTTGACCCCGCCGAAGGGCATGTGGGGCTCGCTGCCGTAGGTGCCCGCATTCACCACCGCCACCCCCGCCTGCACC
>JALOPB010000324.1 GCA_025454115.1 Desulfobacterales bacterium
GGCCGCAGCGCGCCGCAACCAAATTTTCAATAGATCCTGCCACGCCCCCAAGCCGTCTAGAGGAACCGCGCACAGGCAGAGACGATTGGCGGCTGCGTGGGCATCTGTCCTCCGGGGCTGCCAGGATACATATGATGCGGGCTTGCTGCCGTACGATAGTTCGTTGAACGGATGGTTGCGGCGCGCTGCGGCCGAAAACCCGCCCCGCCGATGAATGAGATGACCGCATTGAACATATCTTATTGCCGGAGTAATAACATAGACCAATTCCCGCGCTTAAAGGTGGAAAACCGATGGCTGAATTCACTCATCTCGATGCAGAGGGCCGGGTGCGAATGGTGGATGTCACCAAAAAGGCGCCGACCGTTCGAACGGCGATGGCCTCGGCAGAGGTCTACATGCGGCCGGACACTTTCGATATGATCCGGGATCACAAAGTCAAAAAGGGCAACGTGCTTGAAACCGCCCGGATCGCCGGCGTCATGGCCGCCAAGCGCACGGCGGACCTGATTCCCATGTGCCATCCGCTGAAGCTCACCCATATCCAGGTCGACTTTGAGCCCGATCCTATTAAGCATCGCATCGGAATCCGGGCGAGCGTGCGCGCCATCGACCAGACCGGCGTGGAAATGGAAGCCCTCACGGCGGCGGCGGTGGCCGCCCTGACCATTTACGACATGTGCAAGGCCTACGACCGGGAGATGACCATCGCCGCCATTCAGTTGATCGAAAAGTCCGGCGGCAAGAGTGGAACCTACCTACGCCGCACCGATGGATAGAAGCAAGCGAGCATCCGACGGGAGTTACAGGATCGACCGGTCGCAGTTCATACGATACCCATGACCCAGTTGAAACCCACCCATCGCCTTCCTGGCAAAATACCAGGCGGTCTCTTTCTCGCGGTCTTGGCGGCCGTTCTGCTGATCGGCTGTCCAGGCCCGCCCAAACCCCCGCCGGGCTCGCCCGCCGTGGAGACCGCTCCGTCCCTCGTCCGTATCGACCCCTCCGCTTATCCGTATTTCAGCGACGATCTCGACTTTGAAAGCCTGGAGCTGGCCATCGCCCAGAGCATCGGATATTTGCAGGCCATCCCTCCCTCCCGAGAATTTGAGTTCGGCCGCGATCGTTATTCGGCCGCCCACATCTTGCTTTCCCTGCGGCGCTTCCAGGGGTTCATCCGGGTGCGGCCCTCCGCATCCGACCTGCAGAGATACATCCGCGCCTTTTACCGGGTCTACCAGTCCGCCGGCCGGGATCCGCAACGAGACGTGTTGTTCACCGGCTACTACGAACCGTTGCTCAATGGCCGGCGTTCCATCAGCCCCGAGTACCAGTACCCGATTTATGCGCGGCCGGACGATCTGCTGACCATCGACCTGCGCGCGTTTTCAGAAAAATTCGGCGGCGAGAAGCTCATCGGCCGGATCCAGGAGAAAAGCGTCGTTCCGTATCACGACCGCCGGGAAATCGAAGAGGGCGGGGCGCTCTACGGCAAGGCCCGCGCGCTCGCCTGGGTCAACGATCCGATCGACGTTTTCTTTCTGCACGTGCAGGGATCCGGCAAGATCATTTTGGAGGACGGCCGGGTGCTCAACCTCGGCTACGACACGAGCAACGGCCGCCCCTACCGCAGCGTCGGTCAGCTGCTGATCGAGGAGGGCAAGGTCAGCCGCGAGGAAATGTCCATGCAGCGCATTCGGGCCTATCTCAACGAAAACCCGGCCGAGATCCAGCGCGTGCTGAGCCACAACCCGAGCTACATCTTTTTTAAGGTGGTGCCGGACGGCCCGCTGGGCTCAATCAACGTCAAGCTGACCCCGGGACGGTCGATCGCCCTCGACCGCACCGCCTTCCCGCCGGCGGCACTCGCCTTCGTGGAAACGCAAAAACCGCTGATCGACGCCCAGGGCCGTATCATGTCCTGGGTGGCATGCCGCAGGTTCACGCTCAACCAGGATACCGGCGGTGCCATCAAGGGGCCGGGACGTGCGGACCTATTCTGGGGCAGCGGCCCTGGCGCCGAAATCGCGGCCGGCCACCTCAAGCACCCCGGCAAGCTGTATTTCCTGGTGCTGCGTCCCGATGCCTCGCCTTGACAGGTTTACGCGAAACCAGTAGATAAAGCCTTGATGTCATCCGCCGCATAAGTCCGTATGGGCAAAACCGCACTGCGGGCGCAAGCGGCGTCCATGTTTCAGGGGGTTCCTATGTTTGGCATCGGCATGCCGGAATTGATTCTGATCGCCGTGGTGGCGCTGGTCGTCCTCGGCCCGAAAAAACTGCCGGACCTGGCCAAATCCATGGGGCGTGCCGTGCGCGAATTCCGGAAAGCCACCAGCGAATTGAAGGAGACCTTGCAGGTCGACGGCGAGTTCCACGAGGTCAAGAAGGCCTTCAACGACTTTCAATCCGACGTCAACAAGACCATCCAGCCCGAAGCCAAAACCGAAACCCAGCCCGCCGGGCAGCCCGAGGCCACCGTCGGCGCTCCAGCGCCGGGGTCCGCACCGGCCGATCCGGCATCTGCCGAGCCCGCTTCGACCGATAAACTGGATGAACTGAAGAAGGCCTTCCAAGCCTGGAATGCCGGGCCGGCACCGGATAGCTCGCCGCCCTCCGAAGCGCCGCCGTCGCCGCCGGGCCAGAAACCCTCAGCGGATAAACCCCGGTCCGGCTGAAAGAGCCGCCGGACCAAAGGACAAGTTTGAAGCGGATGATGCGCGAGGATGAAAAACTGCCTTTCACCGCTCATCTTGATGAGCTGCGCTCGCGGCTGATCAAGAGTTTCATCGCTGTCGGCGCCGGCTTCGGCCTCTGCTATGCGTTTAAGGAAACGCTTTTCGAGATCCTGCTTTACCCGCTCATCCGGGTCATGCCGGAGGGCGGAAAACTGATTTTTACGGGAATTCCCGAAGCGTTCTTCACGTATTTGAAAGTTTCTTTTTTAGCCGGGATTATCCTGGCGAGCCCGGTCCTACTCTACCAGTTCTGGATGTTCGTCGCCCCCGGGCTCTACCATAAAGAGCGCCGGGTGCTGGGTCCGATCATCGCCGTTACATCTTTCTTTTTCATCGGCGGCGCCCTGTTCGGTTATTTCGTGGTGTTTCCGTCCGGCTTCAAATTCCTGCTGAGCTTCGGCGCCGATTTTATCCGCACCCTACCGTCCATGCGCGAATACCTCGATTTCAGCACCAAGCTGCTGTTCATCTTCGGGCTGCTGTTCGAGCTTCCGGTGGCCCTGACCGGCCTGGCGCGTCTGGGGATCGTTTCCGTTGAGTATTTGAAACGCAACCGCAAGTACGCCGTCATCCTGGCGTTCGTAGTCGGGGCGTTTCTGACGCCGGACGTGGTTTCCATGATTCTAATGGCCCTTCCGTTAATGGTGCTTTACGAAATCGGCATCTTGGGCGCCTATCTCGTGAGCCGCAAGAAGGGCACGCCGGAGGCCTCCGAATCGCATCCGGCCTGACTGGCCGGACGCGATCGAGTTTCAAAATGGCCATTGACAGCTTGAGGCTTCCCTGATAAAAAATTTTAATCATTGAGCTGGGTCATTGCATTGTACTGCCGGCAGGCATGAACCAATAACTCAAGGGAGGCGGAGGAAGAGGCTATGAGGAAGAGAATGGCGGTAGCGGTGATGATTGCGGTGGCGTTCTTGTTCTTCGCGGGTGGGATCTACGCGAAGGTGGCCGATGTCATCAAGATCGAGAACAAGGGCTGCCAGAACACCAAGGGCGAGATTCAGTTCAGTCACAAAAAACACTCCGAGGATTACGCCAAACAGTTTGCCAAGCTTTATCCCAACGGCTGCGGCGACTGCCATCACGACGACAAGGGCAAGCCCATCGCCGGCCTGACCGCCGACAGCAAGGTCCAGAAGTGCTTCGAGTGCCATAAGAAGTGCGGCGAGGCCCCCAAGGGCAAGGACGCGCCG
>JALOPB010000053.1 GCA_025454115.1 Desulfobacterales bacterium
ACCGCCTGCGGCCTCGCCGCCCGCGACTCCCTGCGGACCGGTGCGGTTCTGCCCCTGTCCCATCAGGACATCGGCGCCTGGCCGTTCGCCAACAACCCCTGGCTCATCGCCCTGCCTTATGGTGCGGGCCGAACCGGGTTCACTAAAAACTTCATCGGCGCGGAGGCCCTGCGGCGTCTGACGGATGCCGAATACACCTACCCGTTCGTCGGCAGCGACCCGCGCAAAGTCGCCATTGCAGACTCTGCGGTGGTATTGGATCTGGAGGCACGGGCCATCGGAAAAGCCCTGACCTGCACGACCGACATGGGCATCGGCCGGCATGGGGACCGTATTTACAGCGTCGCAAGCCCCGACAAGCCGGCGGATTTCGAGCCGAAAGGTCTCAGCTGCGGCTTTGTAAAGGTAAACCGCCGGTTGACCCCCGGGGACCGCATCGATATCCGGGACCGCCGCCGCAGCATCCGGGTCACGATTGTAAACGACATCCGTCCGGACCGCACGGCGCGCCGCCCCATCACGACCATGATTTAATCTTCGGAAGCGGTATCTTCCGCAGATAGCTTTTGGAGCGCTTCTTTCGGAGGATGTCCGTTGCCGCCGATGATCTTCTGGACCAGCTTCGTTACCTGCGCTCGTTCCAGAATACCGGCCAGAGCCTGCATCCCTTTTTGCAGCCGTTCGGATCTGGATGTCATCTCCAGAAACCGCTGGCGCTCCGCATGCGTGAAGCCTTCGAACGCCGGGATGGCGAACGACAGCTGTTGAGCACTCTCAACCGCAAGCGCTGCAATGGGTTCGGAGAGATGGCCGGCGTCACTCAGCTTGGCCAGCAGCGCGCGCGCCGCTTCAAAGGATTCTGAATCGTCCGTTTGTTCCACATCCTCGATGAAGTGGACATCGGCCTCGATGTAGGGCTTTTCCTCGACCAGGGCTTCTGTAAAAAAACGCCGCTCTCCGCGTGTCAGAATGTCCATACGGCCGTCCTCGTAGCGGTGCAGGACGTTGATGACACGGGCGGTGCATCCGACGGAACGGATGGATTGCCCGTCGAACCAGACGATTCCAAAGGGGACGCTTTCATCCAGGCACTCGGTGATCATTTGTTTGTAGCGTTCCTCGAAAATGTGCAGGGGCAGCGGCATGCCCGGCAGCAGCACCAGCCCGAGCGGGAAAAGCGGTATGCGGTTCATGCGATCTCCTTCCATTCAGCGAACATTACTTCGGCAGCTGATAGGCCCAAATAAAGTCATTCCGGCGAACCCCGGATCAATAGTCTCCGGGGCAGGCGCCGGAATCCAGGTCGAAAATGGACGCCCGATACGAATATATCCACGTCGGAGACCAGCGCCAATAGAGAAGAGAGGCCCGAAACCGATCCGCAAGGAAAAGCCATGCCTGACGATCCCGAATCCCTCGACCTTCTGCCCCGCAAGCCCATCGATGCCGTCATCGATCCGATCCGACGCTTCCTGCACATCGAAGCCACGAGCGGCGTGCTGCTCGTGGCCGCCACCCTGGCGGCGATCATCGCCGCCAACTCCCCGGCCGGAGCGGCGTTCAGCGCCTTCTGGCAGACGCCGGTCGGCCTGCGGTTCGGCTCCGCGCACCTGGAGCTGTCTCTGCAGCACTGGATCAACGATTTCCTGATGGCTATCTTTTTCTACGTCATCGGCCTGGAAGTCAAACGGGAACTGGTCAAGGGCGAGCTGAGCGACCTGCGGCGCGCAGCCCTGCCCCTGGCCGGCGCCCTGGGCGGCATGATCGCACCGGCGGCGGTCTATCTCCTGCTCCAACATGGCACTCCCGGCGGACGGGGCTGGGGCATCCCCATGGCTACGGACATCGCCTTTGTCGTGGGCTGTCTGGCGGTGCTCGGCAAACGCACCCCGGTCAGCCTGCGGATCATGCTGCTGTCGCTCGCCATCGCCGACGACATCGGCGCCATTCTCGTTATCGCTCTCGGCTACACGGCCCAGCTTGACGGGTCGGCGTTGGCGCTCAGCGGCGGCGGCATCGCGCTCATCATCGCCTGCATGAAGCTCGGCGTGCAGAATTTGGGCGTCTACCTTGTTTTGTCCGCGGGAGTGTGGTTTGAATTTCATGCCTCCGGCATTCACGCCACCATCGCCGGAGTGATCTTGGGGTTTCTCACACCGGCCCAGTCCTGGATTAGCGAACGGCGCCTCGGACGCATCATCGACACCACCATTGATTTCATGCAGGGCGCGGATTGGCGCTCCTCTCATAGGCGCTATGCCGCTCTACGCCGGATGGAGCACGCCGCCCGCAGCTCCATTTCACCTCTGCGGCGCTTTGAAACCGGGCTGCATCCGTGGGTGGCCTTCGTAATCATGCCGATCTTCGCTCTGGCCAACGCCGGGGTTCGTATCGACGCATCGGCTCTTGCAGACCCGGTGGCCGTCGCCGTCGCGCTGGGACTATTGATCGGCAAGCCGACGGGAATCGTCCTGTTCAGCTGGCTGGCGGTCCAGGCAGGGATAGCCAAGCTGCCGTCCGGCGTGGGCTGGGCGGCGGTATGGGGCGGCGGCATCCTGGCCGGCATCGGGTTCACCATGGCCATTTTCATCGCCGGTCTCGCCATGGAAGGCGCACTGTTGAGCGCGGCCAAGGTGGGGATTTTGGCCGGCTCGCTGGCCAGTGCCGTTCTCGGCATCATCGTCCTGACGGCCGCCCTGCCGAAGTCCCGTTAAACCGGCAGGCAGACGCTTCAAGGTTCGGATGGGGCCTGACCGACCTGCCTGCGCACCATGTAGGCCATGGCCGCCGTCTGCAGACCCGAGAGCAGGACAAAGTAGCCGACCCACAACGGCAACCCGCCCCAAACCGGCTGGATCCGCCCCCAGGCCCAGAAGTCCATCGCCAGCACGAAAATGGCGACCTGCATCAGAACATAGGGATCCTTGAGCCAGCCGCTATGCATCTCGAAACGCAGACCTTCCTGGCCCGCCGTGATCAGCCCATGCACCACTAGATACACACCGAAGGCAACCAGCATCACCCACACCACCGGCAGGAAGATACCGGGGGATGCCCACTTCAGTTGGAAAACCGCCAGCGCGGCCTCTCCGCCGAGAATGGACAAAATGGCGGCTTTGGCATGCACGCGTCTCCAATATAGCCCGAAGAACACGGTCGGAAACAGAACCGCCAGGCCGGTAAAGGCTGCAGTGGCGATCTGCAGCAGGGTCGCCGGCGGTTGATAGGCAAAAGCCAACCCGGCCAGGCTGAGGCCGATGACAAACAGCCGGCCGGGCCGGCTCGTGGCCATCGGGCGCCGGCGCATCAGCGGGAGAATGTCGCGGGTGAAGATCGAACTCAGCGTCAGCAGTTGTGAGTCCATGGTGGACATGAGGGCGGCCAGACCGGCGGCGATGACCAGCGCCGACATCACGTCTCCCGCGGCGGCCGTCGCCACCATGGGCAGGATGCGGTCGGCCTGCTTGCCGACAAGATCCGGGAAAAAGAGATGCCCCATTACGCCGACCGCAACCGGCGCAAAAAAAACAAGGGTGCAGACGAACGGGTACCAGAGCATCATGCGGCCCAGCGAGCGTTCATCCCGGGCTGCAAAAAAGCGCTGGAACAGCTGGGGGAACATGGGGTCGCAAAAAAACCAGAACATCATGTAGCTGAACCAGATCCCCGGCAGATACTGGTTCATTCCGCCGGGCCTCGAAAACAGCTCGGGTTTTAAGGCCAGGGCCTTCTGATTGGCCGCGATGAAGCCGCCATGGTGGCCCGCCGCGATCACGACGACGGCTACCAGCATCGCCAACATCAGCAACCCCTGGAACAGGTCGGTCCAGGCCACTGCGCGCATCCCACCGTGCAGCGTGTAAAGAACGATGATCCCCGTGACCAGGACGCTGCCGTAGAAATAGGGGAGACCCAACAGCTCCTCCAACGCATAGCCGGCCGCGATGGGCTGAAGCGCCAGGTAAGGGACCGTGAACAGAATCATGACCAGGGCGAACAAGCCGGACAACGCCGGGCTGCCGTAAAGCGACTGTACAAGCTCGGAAGGCGTGATGAGGCCGCGTTCGCGCCCGATTCGCCAGGCCTTGCGGCCGATGACCCAGAAGCTCAGCGCCATGAAGCCGGTGCCGAAGCCCATGATCGGGAAAAAGCTCCAGCCGTCCCGATAGCCGGCGCCCGAGGTGCCGAACACCGTGAAGGCCGAAAAATTGGTAGCCGTCATGGTGGCCAGAAGGACGAGGGTCCCCAACCGGCGGTCGGCCAGGAAATAGGTGGCCGGCGAGGATTTCCAGTGCGTCCGCGCGAACCAGCCGATGACGAGCACGGTCAAAAAATAAGCCCCGAGAATACCGATTTTGACAGCCATGTTGCCTTTCTACCGCTCCTTTTTCAGCCCTTGAGAAAATCTCTTTTCCCCCGGCGTGCCCTTCCGGGCGCGCATGATAAAACGAAAAATGCCATCCCGACCGGTCGGGATGGCATTTGTTGCCTGACATAACCTTTCTTGCGTTACCAAAACCAGATTTAGCCTAAAGATTTTCTACCCGCCCCGCGCCGCATTGTCAAGACGCTGCGGATCCGTTCATTCTCCGGACGGGATGGAGTATTCCGTCCGGACTTCGGTGCCGAACGCCACGTTCATGGCTTCGTCGATCCGATCCACCAACACGATGCGCAGCGTATCGCGGATCTCCTGAGGAATGTCGTCGAGGTCCTTTTCGTTGCGCTTCGGCAGGATCACAGTGGTCAGGCCGGCCCGATGCGCGGCCAGCATTTTCATCTTGATCCCGCCCACCGGCAGCACCCGTCCGCGCAGGGTCACCTCGCCCGTCATGGCCACGTCGCCGCGCACGGTCCTGCTGCTGAAAAGGCTTGCCATGGCCATCACCATGGCCACGCCGGCGGACGGCCCGTCCTTGGGGATCGCGCCGGCCGGAACGTGCACGTGCACGTCGGTGGCTTCGAACGCCGTCGGGTCCACGCCCATCGGCTCGGCCTTTGAGCGGATGTAGCTATGGGCGATCTGGGCGCTTTCGCGCATGACGTCACCCAGATGTCCGGTGAGGGTGAGGCCGCCCTTGCCTTTCATGCGCGCGGCCTCGATGAAGAGGATGTCGCCGCCGACCGACGTCACGGCCAGCCCCGTGGCAATGCCGGGGATTTCGATGTTCTCCGACCCCTCGGATTCGAACGCTTCCTTTTTGAGGTGCGCGCGCACCAGTTCCGGGGTCACCACCACATGGGTCCACTGCTGACCGACGATCTTCACGACGCTCTTGCGGCATACGGCCCCGATCCGGCGCTCCAGGTTCCGCACCCCGGCCTCGCGGGTGTAATCCTGAATGATCTTGCGCACGGCGTCATCTGTAAAGGTGATCTCTTCATCCTTGAGCCCGTGGGCGTTGAGCTGCCGCGGCACCAGGTGGCGTTTGGCGATCTGCAGCTTCTCATATTCCGTGTAACCGTCCAGCGCGATGATTTCCATGCGGTCACGCAGGGGCGCCGGAATGGTCTCGAGCTGATTGGCCGTGGTGATGAAGATGACGTCGCTCAGATCGAAGTCCACGTCCAGATAATGATCCCGGAAGGCGTGGTTTTGAGCCGGATCGAGCACTTCCAGCAGCGCGCTGCTGGGATCGCCGCGCCAGTCCATGCCGATCTTATCGACCTCGTCCAGCATGAACACGGGGTTGCGGGTGCCTGCCCGCTTGATCGCCTGGATGATGCGGCCCGGCATGGCGCCGATGTAAGTGCGGCGATGGCCGCGGATCTCGGCTTCGTCCCGCATCCCTCCCAGGCTCATGCGGGTGAAGCTGCGGCCCAGCGCCCGGGCGACGCTCTTGCCCAGGCTGGTCTTGCCGACGCCCGGAGGCCCGGCGAAACAAAGGATCGCCCCCATGGCTTCGGACACCGACCCGTTGCCGGAGGTCCGGTTCAACCCGAGCTCGTTCACCCGCTTGCGCACCGCCAGATACTCGATGATGCGTTCTTTCACGTCCTGGAGCCCGTAATGGTCCTCGTCCAGCACGGTGCGGGCATGCTCGATGTCGGTGCAGTCCGCGCTCGTCTTCTTCCACGGCAGGTCCGCCAGCCAGTCGAGATAGGTCTTGATCATGCTGGCCTCGGGCGCGTGCGGCGACATGCCCTGCAGCCGCTTGAGCTCGCGCTCCGCCTCCTTGCGGGCCTCCTCCGACAGCTCGGCCTTTCGAACCTTGTCGACATAGTCGTCGATTTCCGGCCGGCCCTCTTCGGACTCGCCCAATTCCTTTTGAATCGCTTTCAGCTGCTGCCGCAGGAAGTAATCCTTTTGAGCCTTGTCCATCTCCTCGCGCGCGTCGCTCTGAATCTTCTGGCCCAGGGACAGCACCTCCTTTTCCCGGCTCAGATGGCCGATCAACAGGCGCAGCTTGTCCTTGACGTCGTCGACCTGAAGGATTTCCTGGGCCTTGGCTATCTCGATATTGGCGTAATTGGCCACGACGTAAGCCAGGTAAAGGGGGTTCTTGATCTGGGCCAGGAAGTCCGCAGCCTCTTTGGGATAGTCGGGCGAGAGCGTCACGACCTCCCGCGATAGATCCGACAGGCTGCGATGCAACGCGTTGGTCTCGAGATCTTCCTCCAGGGTCTCCGCAGCCGGCGCGACACGTGCCTTCAAATAGGGGTGATCCCCTGTCCAGAACTGGATCCGGAAGCGCTCCAGACAGTGCACGATGACGTTCAGGTGCTTTTCCGCCGTTTGCGCCACGCGCTCGATGCGGGCGATGGTCCCCACTTCATAGACCTGCCCGGGCACCGGTTCCTCGATCTGGGGATCCTTCATGGCCACCAGACCGATGAGATGATCGCCTTTCCGAGCGTCTTCGACCAGCTGGATCGAACGGGATATGCCGATCGAAAGCGGAATGATGGTGTACGGAAAGGCCACGGTGTTGCGCAGCGGCAAAATCGGCAGTTCCTCGGGAATATCCTGGGCGGACAGCCGCCGGGGGTTGCCCTCGGCATCGGCCGCAATGCTGAAGATTTTTTTAGAGGTCGTCATTGATGCATCTCCATGATCAGTGCCAATGGGATTGGGATCCTTTTTTTGCATTCGCTTGATTTGAAGCTAATGCCTCGGCGGGTATTGTAAAGCCGGATATCCTGGTTTAGCCTGAGCGGAACGATTATGTTCGATCATACGACTCCGGCAAGCGGCGCAACGTAAGCCGAGGTCCGGCAGGAGGATTTCATGTCAAAACCGATCCTGGCCGCGATGGTCATTCTGGTTGTTGTGACAGCCGTCGGCTGCCGGAGAGTGCATGAGGCCGTTCCCGTGCACGCCGTACCCGGAGAGGTGCCGGAATCCTTTCAGATGATCTACCGCGAGCTGGATGCGGAATTCCATCGGCAACTGCCGCTGGTTCCTGTCCCCTGGGAACAAAAGAAAAGCCAAACGGCGTTCGGGGTGGAGCTCCTGGTGGCGAGCAGTGACCGCGCAGAAGCCCTGCTGGACGAGCAGGCCTTGACGGCGAGCGCACTCACCCTGGACCGCTTGAAAGCCTTAGGCGTGCGCAGTGTGTCCATCAGCCTGCACTACCCTATACTGACAGGTGCCTATCCGCGCACCGCCGAATACCGGGCCTTTTACCGCGGCCTGGCCGCCGAGATCCGCCGCCGGGGTCTCAGAATCGTGGTCACGCTGGGATCGGCTTCCCGGGAACCCGAGCTGAGCCAGATTGGAGCCGATTACCGCGGGCTTGGCCGCGAGCGCTTCAGCGCCGGACTGCGCGAGATGGCCGAAGCCGTCGTCGCCGACATCCGGCCGGACTGCCTGACCCTGCTGTCCGAACCCGACACCCAGACCCGCAACACGGGGCTGACTTTTTCCCCGGCCGAATTTGCCGCGGTCGTGAAACGGGTGGCGCGCGACCTGAAGCAGCCGGGAATCCGGCTCGGGGCCGGCGCCGGAACCTGGACCACGCTGGAGTATTTCAAGGCCCTGGCCGAGATCCCGGAGCTGGATTACCTGGATCTGCACATCTATCCGATTCAGCACGGGTTCGCCGCCGAACGGGCATCGAAAGCAGCGGACATCGCCCGCTCCCACGGCAAGGCGATCACTATCGGCGCGGCCTGGCTCTATAAGGCCTGGGGCCGGGAGTTCAACCGTATTTCCCGCGTTGAGGCGTTCGGCCGGGATATGTATTCTTTTTGGCAGCCGCTCGACGAGCATTTCATCGATCTGGTGGTGCGCCTGGCGCGCCATCTCGATGCCGAGTTCTGCTCGTTTTTCTGGATGAAATACCTTTACGGCTACATCGATTACAGCGCGGATACCGGCCGGCTCGAACCCGGTGAACGCATGAAAATGAGCGACCGGGTGGCCGATGAAAATCTCCGCAAGGGAGTGCTCAGCGCAACCGGAGAGAAATTCAGGGAAACGATCAAACCTTGACCGTCATGCTCCGGCAGTCGGGGCGGGTTTTCGGCCGCAGCGTGCCGCAGCCATCCGTTCTGTGACCCTGCGTACGGCAGCAAGCCCGCTTCATATGGTTCCGGACAGCCCCAGAGGACCGATGCCCACGCAGCCGTCAGCCGTCTCTGCCTGCCCAAAGTTCCTCTAGACGGCTTGGGGGCGTTGCAGGATCACTTGAGAAATTGGCTGCGGCGCGCTGCGGCCGAAAACCCGCCCCGCCGGACATCGGGTTAAGTTGCACATGTTCACTTGCCAGAGTAATAAAAACATTTCTTGACAGCCGGACCAAATTTGCCTAAACCTTAAAAAATTTTGACGATTTAAACGGTTGACACGTTCGAACATGATGAGACGCTTCTTTGGTTTTTGCTGGTTTAGAAGCGTCCATCCGGGCCGGTAGTTCAATCCCCGACATACAGCCCCGGATGGACCGATGCAGGTCTGTCCGGAGCTTCGCAGTTCGTTAAGCCCCGAGACCTAGCCTCGGGGCTTAATGTTTTTTTGAAGACATTACGTGCCATGAAAGCAAGGAGAGAGGAACCATGATTCTGGAACTGGACAAGGACCTGACGCCGGAAGGCAGGGCGGATCTCATCCGCAAACTCAAGGCCAAGCGTTGCGATTGCCGGGAACTGCCGCCGACCGAGGTCGAGCGGATCGGCATTCTCGGCAAACCCGGGGTCGAAGAGGATGAGCTGCGGCGAATGCCGGGAGTCGCGAAGGTGGTTCGCGTAAAGACCCCCTACAAGCTGGTCGGGCGGGAGATGCACCCGCAGGATACCCGGGTGCGGGTGGGCGATGTAGTCATCGGCGGAGAGAACATCGCCGTTGTCGCCGGACCCTGTGCGGTCGAAAGCCTGGAGCAGACCCTCACCATCGCCCGGGAGGTCAAGAAGGCCGGGGCTGCGTTGTTTCGCGGAGGGGCGTTCAAGCCGCGCACGTCGCCCTATTCGTTCCAGGGCATGGAGGAACAGGGCCTCAAAATTCTGGCCGAAGTGCGCGAGGCGCTCGGCATCCGGGTCGTCACCGAGATGACCTCTCCGTCCCAGGCCGACCTGATGATGAAGTACATCGACGTCGTCCAGATCGGCGCCCGCAACATGCAGAATTTCGAGCTGCTCAAGTGCGCGGGCCGGATGGGCAAACCCGTCCTGCTCAAGCGCGGGTTGGCGGGGACGATCGAAGAATGGCTCATGTCCGCCGAATATATCCTGGCGGAAGGCAACAGCCAGGTCGTGCTCTGCGAGCGCGGAATCCGCACCTTCGAGCCTTACACCCGCAACACTCTGGATCTGTCCGCGATTCCGGTGCTCAAGAAGCTGACGCACCTGCCCATCGTCGTGGACCCGAGCCACGCCACCGGTATGCGCGAAAAAGTCAGCCCCATGGCACGCGCGGCCGTCGCCGCCGGCGCAGACGGCCTGATGATCGAGGTGCACCACGATCCGGAGCACGCGCTTTCGGACGGTCCCCAGAGCCTGTACCCGCACCAGTTCCGCCAGCTCATGCGGGATATCTACGTCATCGCACCCGTCATCGGCAAACAACTCGACTTCGCCCATCTCGACCGGGTGCAGCTGATCGAACGCAAGCGCCGGACCGGCACCGCCCGGCGGCGCGCCGCATTTGTGGGCCGCATCGGAACCTTCAGCCACAAGGCCTGCCTGCAATACTTCGGCGATGCGGCCGAGGCGGTGCCGATGCCGACCTTTCAATCCATCTTCGAAGCCGTCAAAACCGGAGCGGTCGACAACGGAATCGTGCCCCTCGAAAACTCTCTTTCTGGCAGCATTCACGAGAACTACGACCTGCTGCGCGAATATGATCTGCGCATCATCGGCGAGATCAAGATCCGCATCCTGCACAACTTGCTCGCCAGGCCCGGCACCGAGCTCGCGGCGGTCAAGCGGGTGCTCTCGCACCCCCAGGCGTTCGAGCAGTGCCGCCAGTTCCTGGAGCAGCACAGCTGGGAGCTGGTCGCCGTCAGCGACACCGCGGGCGCCGCCGAGCGCGTGAGCGGCTCCGAAAACATAGGGGATGCGGCCATCGCCAACATCGCCGCGGCGGAGGCCTACGGGCTGACGGTCATCGCCGAAGGCATCGAAACCAACCCCCGCAACTACACGCGGTTTGTGGTCGTCGGCCGGGAAGCCATCGAACCCCGTCAGGCTGCCAAGACATCGCTCATCTGCTCGGCGCGCAACGAGCCCGGCGCGTTGTTCGCCATCCTGCGCGTCTTCGCGGACAACCAGATCAACATGATCAAACTGGAGTCCCGGCCGATCCCCGGCGAGCCCTGGAAGTACATGTTCTACATCGATCTGGAGACCGACCTGGAGTCGCCGGAGCTGGCGGCGGTGCGCAAGGAAATCACCGATCGGAGCGAGTACCTCAAAATCCTGGGCTGCTATTGAGCGAATGGCGGCGGCGCGCTGTGGCCGAAAACCCGCCCCGCCGATGAGTGATAGGGCTGCATTAGACGTAGTTTATCACCGGAGTCATAAATGGCAGGCCACCTGGTGGCCGTCCCCCACATCCCTCAGAATAGGGGTTTCCCGGGAACAGCGGTCCTGGCGGGCAAAACAGCGCGGGTGGAAGTTGCAGCCCGGGGGCGGGTTGAGCGGGCTCGGCACATCGCCGGGGAGCAGGATCCTCTCGCGATGCAGGTCGGGGTCGGGTATGGGCACCGCCGACATCAGGGCCCGGCTGTAAGGGTGCAGCGGGTTCGCATAAAGCGCTTCGGCCGTGGCGACTTCGACGATGCGGCCCAGGTACATCACCGCCACGCGGTCGCTGATGTGTTCCACGACGCTCAGGTCATGGGCGATGAAAATATAGGAAAGGTCGAGCTGCTCCTGGAGCTGGGCCAGCAGGTTGATGACCTGGGCCTGAATGGATACATCCAGGGCCGAAACCGGCTCGTCGCAGACGATGACCTTGGGATTCAAAGCCAGCGCACGGGCGATGCCGATGCGCTGGCGCTGCCCGCCGGAGAACTCATGCGGATACCGGTGCATGGTTGCCGTATGCAGCCCCACGCGGTGCATGAGGTGCGCCACCCGCTGCCGGGTTTCAGCGGCAGAGATCGTTAAATGGTTGCGAATGGGCTCGGCGATGATATCGCCCACGTTCATGCGCGGGTTCAAAGAAGAAAACGGGTCCTGGAAGATAACCTGGAAAGAAGCCCGGATCTTGAGCATCTCTCCGCGATCGAGTTCAAGCAGGTTCTGGCCGTTGAAGGCCACGCGACCGGCCGTCGGCTCGATCAGCCGCAGCAGACAGCGTCCGACCGTAGTCTTGCCGCAGCCGCTTTCGCCGACCAGCCCGAGGGTCTCCCCGCGGTTCAGGCTGAAGCTGACGCCATCCACCGCTTTGATATAGCCGACGGTCCGGTTCAAGACGCCCCGTTGAACCGGGAAGTATTTCTGAAGGTTTTCGACTTCGAGCAATGCCATAAATCGTTCTATCTGGCGATGGGTCCGTGCCGTTTAGCGATCCGCTTCCAGCCAACAGCTGACCCGGCGGTGGTCACCAAGCACGACCATGGGTGGAGCCTCCTGGCAACACCTCGGCATGACTTGCGGGCAGCGTGGATTGAACCGGCAACCGGCCGGCATGCGCAGGGGGCTGGGGACCATTCCCGGAATTTCCTGCAGCCGCCGGCTGGGCCGCTTGCTTCTGCCGATCACCGGCACCGAGCCCAACAAGCCCCGGGTGTAGGGGTGCCGGGGGTCCTTGAACAAGTCCCGCACCGGGGCCTCTTCCATGATCTGGCCGGCGTACATGACGATCACGCGGCTGGCCGTTTCGGCGACAATCCCCAGGTCGTGCGTGATCAGGACGATCGCCGTGTTCAGCTCCTGCTTGAGCTGCATCATGAGGCTCATGATCTGGGCCTGGATGGTGACGTCCAGCGCGGTCGTGGGTTCATCGGCCAGGATCAGCTTCGGTCCGCAAGATAGCGCCATTGCGATCATGGCCCGTTGCCGCATCCCGCCTGAAAACTTATGCGGATATTGGGCCGCCCGGCTCTCCGGGCTTGGAATCTGGACCTTCTGGAGCATTTCCACCGCGCGCTGCCAGGATTCCCGCCGGGACAGCCGTTGATGCAGACGCACGCCTTCCGCGACCTGCTCGCCGATGGCGAGCACCGGATTCAGGGACGTCATCGGTTCCTGGAAGATCATGGAAATCTCGCTGCCTCTCACGGACCGCACCGCATCCGTGTCTAATTGCAGCAGGTCCCGTCCTCCGAACCGGATCCGGCCCTCGATGCGAGCGGGCGGACACCGCAGCAGCCGGAGGATCGACAGCGCGGTGACGCTCTTGCCGCAGCCGCTTTCACCCACCAGCCCCAGCGTCTCGCCCGCATGCACATCGAAGTCGATCCCGTCCACGGCGGTCACCACGCCGTCCAGGGTATCGAAGCGGGTATACAGGTTCTCGACGCGCAGGAGCGGTTCAGCGTTTCCGGTCATCTATCGAAGCTTCCAGAACAAGTCGATATGCAGAGCAGGTCTATATTATTGTGGGAGCGGCATCCTGCCGCGATGATCGAGGCTGGAAGCCTCTCCCACATTTTATTACCGAATTGGGCTTTCGGCCAAGCCGTCATAGTTTAAACCGCGGGTCGAGGGCATCCCGCAGGCCGTCGCCGAGCAGGTTGAAGCTCAGGACGGCCAGAAAAATGGCGATGCCGGGAAATGTCGCGACGTGCGGGGCGTTGAACAGATACGCGCGCGCGGAGCCCAGCATGGCCCCCCATTCGGGCGTGGGCGGCTGCACCCCGATTCCCAGAAAACCGAGGCCGGCGGCAAAGAGGATCGCGGTTCCCATTCCCAGGCTCCGGGTGCCGGCCGCCCGGGCGGCTTCCACGTAGACCTCCTCCCGCACCGTGAGGACGCAACTTCGCACCAGCCGGATGTAGAGCGGAATCATGCTGATGCCGATGGAGATGACCGTGTTGTTGATTCCAACCCCCAGAACCGAAACCAGGGCGAGCGCCAGCAGAAACCCGGGAAACGCCAGCATGGCGTCGGCCGCCCGCTGGATGAGAAAATCGACTTTGCCGCCGAAGTACCCGGAAATCAGACCGAGCGGCACGCCGATCAAAAGACCGACGGCGATCACCCCGACGGCGATCAGCAAGGAAATCCGCGCGCCATAGATGACGCGTCCGAGGATGGAGCGCCCCAGCTCGTCCGTTCCCAGCGGGTCCTTGAAGGAAGGCGGCTCTAACGCCAGGATCAGGTTCGGGGCCGCCGGATCCCCCCGGAAGAGAACCGGCGCCAGCAGGGCACAGAAAATATAAAGCAACAGCAGGACGCCTCCGGCGACAGCCGCCTTGTTGCGCCGCAGCTTCACCCAGAAGCGCCGCCAGCCGCTTTCGGACGGGAGCTCTGCCGGCCGGCAGACATTCGATTCGGTCTCTTCACTCATAGCGGATGCGTGGATCGATCACGACGTACAGGATATCGACGGCCAGATTCACCAGAATGTAAAGCAATCCGAAAATGAGGATGGTTCCCTGGATCACGGGATAGTCGCGGGCCAGAATGGAATCCACGATCAGCCGTCCGATGCCCGGCCAGGCAAAGACGGTCTCGGTCAAAACGGCCCCGCCGAGGAGCAGGCCGAACTGGAGCCCCACCACCGTCACAATGGGGATGAGCGCGTTCCTGAGCGCATGCTTGATGACCACGACCTCTTCCTTCAGCCCCTTGGACCGGGCCGTGCTGATATAATCCATGGAGAGCGTTTCGAGCATGGTGGAGCGCGTCATGCGGGCGATGAACGCCACCACAAAGGAGGCGAGCGTCACCGACGGAAGCACCACATGCTGCCAGCTCCCCGTGCCGCCCGCCGGAAGCCACCGCAGGACGACGGCGAAAACCACCACCAGCATGAGCCCCAGCCAGAAGACCGGCATGGATATTCCGAAAAGGGCCCCCATCGTCACCAAATAGTCCACCCAGGTGTAGGGCCGCACGGCGGAGATCACCCCGGCGGGGATCCCGAACAGGCAGGCCAGACCGATGGCCACGACGGCCAGCAGCGCCGTATTCGGCAGCCGGGCCCAGATCTCCTCGATGACCGGGTTCTGGGTGCGGGCGGAGCGGCCCAGGTCCAGGCGCACGAGGCGTCCGAGGTAGGAAAGGTACTGCTCGTAAACCGGCCGATCCAGGCCGAGCTGTTTTCGGATCGTCTCGATTTCCTCGGGCGACGCCATCTGCCCGGCAAGCACCTGCGCGGGGTCGCCGGGGAGCATGCGCAGCATGAAGAACAGCAGAATCGAAATCCCGACGAGTACGGGGATCATCGAAAAGAGCCGTTTGATGACATAGTTCAGCATCGGTACCGCACTCGGTGGCGTGCAACTGCCGGCGGGAGGCCGGACGGGTAGAACCCGGCCCCCCGCCCCGCACCTAATTCAGGGTGATGTACTGCGGGTAGAATTTTTCAGTCGGCGTCACCACCATGCCCTTGATTTTGCTCGAGTAGGCAATGACGAACTTTTCGACGTGCAGCCAGATCCAGGGGCAGTCGTCCCAGACCTTCTGCGACGCTTTTTTCAGCAGGGCCAGGCGCTTCTGGGGATCCTGCTCCTTGCGGGAGTCCTTCATGATGGCGTCGTACTCCGCGTCGCAGTAAAACGCCGAACCGAGCCCCTTGGGCGGGTTGACCTCGCAGGTAAACTGCCCGTAAAGGCCCATGTCCGCATCCAGGATGAGCGGCCCCCAGCCGAGCAGGAAGACTTCCAGCTCGGTTTCAGCCAGCGGCTTGAGCAGGCCTGCCGTATACGTCGGCCAGTCGTAGGTCCGCAGCTCGGTCTTGACGCCGATCGCCTGCAGGTAGGCCTGAACGGCTTCGGACACCTGCTTGTCGAAGAGGTAGCGACCCTGGGGCGTGCGCATCGCCACGGTCTTGGAAAAGTCGAAATTGGCTTCCTTCAGGAGCTGTTTGGCCTTCTCGGGATTGTAATCATAAGCGTGGTCCATCTTCTGGTATCCGAAAACGACCGGCGACACCGGACCGTCCATGGGCTGGGCGGTGTCAAAGAGGATCTTCTTGACGATGGCTTTCTTGTCCACGGCATAGTTGAATGCCTGCCGGACTTTCTTGTCTACGGTGACGCCCTTCTGGCAGTTCAGCCCCATGAAGATGGTCCGGGTGTCGAGGGGCATTTCCACCGTGATGCCGGAATCGGCCTTGAGGGCGGCCAGGTTGGAGGGCAGCGGCTTGTAGCAGATGTGAACCTGGCCGGACCGCAGCATCGCTTCGCGGGTGGCGTCTTCGGGGACGATCTTCCAGGTGATCTGGGCCACGGTCGGCTTGTCGCCGTGATAGTTTTCGTTGCGCACGAAGACGAGCCGGTCGCCCTTGACCCATTCCTTGAGAATGTAAGGACCGGCGCCCACCGGGTTCTGGCGAACCTCGTCGCCGTATTTCTGGATGGCGGCCGGACTGATGGGGGAGACCAGGGTCATGGACAGCGTCGGCGCCAGCGGAGCAAACGGGTAGCTCAGTTTCAGCGCGACCGTATGGTCATCGATTTTCACGCATTCCTTGACCATGCCGATCGCAAAGCGCAGCGGCACCCGCAGTTTCGGGTCCATGGCGCGCTCGAAGGTCAGCTTCACGGCATCGGCGTTGAAATCGGTGCCGTCGGAGAACTTGACCCCTTTGCGCAGATGAAGCGTATAGGTGAGGCCGTCGGGCGAGACCTCGTATTTGGTGGCGAGCCGGGGATGAAGCTTGCCGGTGGGATCCTGAAAGAAGAAATTGTCGTAAATCAGGTCGCACATGTTCTGGATCAGCGTGGTCGTCTGCTCCTGGGGGTTGAGCGTGTCGGCATCGACCCCGATGGCGATGACCAGTTCCTTGATCTCTTTGACCTGGGCCTGCGCGCACGGCGCCGCCAGCCAGAGACCGGCGGCGGCCAGCACGGCCATGACCAGGACCTTCCCGAAGCGGTTCATCAACTGTCGCATCCTAGTTCCTCCTCTTTGGGGTTTGATTTGACGATCCGGCCGCCTTGTAAAACGACGCGGATGGATGAGGGCTGAAGGAGAAGGTCGATGTCGGCAAGAGGGTCTCCGTCCACGACCACCAGGTCGGCGAGTTTCCCCTCTTCGACGGTCCCCAGTTCTTTTTCCAGGCCGAGCACCCGGGCGCCCACCCGAGTGCCGGCCTCGATGGCTTCCAGGGGCGCGAATCCGCCGTACTGCACCAGGTGCTTGATTTCCTGCAGGTTTTCGCCGTGCCGATTGAACGGTGTTCCGGCATCGGTTCCCAGGGCGATGGGGACTCCGGCCTGACGCGCCAGGCGGATGCTCGCCAGATGAAATGGTTTCACCTTGAGGGTTTTTTCAACGGCGAAAGCGGGAATGCCGGCGGCGACGCCGTTGGATTCGATCTGGCAGAGCGCCGCCAGGGTCGGTATGAGCGCCACGCCCCGATTCCGCATCAGCTCGACCGCCTCGTCGGTCAGATAGACCCCATGCTCGATGCTGTCGATCCCGGCCCTCAGGGCATTCAATATCCCCTGGGTCCCCATGGCGTGGGTGGCGGTCTTCTTGCCGGCTTTGTGAGCCTCTTCAATGCCGGCGCGCAGTTCCGCCTCGGTGAGCTGTTCGCTTCCCGGCTCGACTGCCGGCGTGAGTACACCGCCGGTCGCCATCAGCTTGACGAGGTCGGCACCCGCCTTAATTTGCTCGCGGGCGGCCTTGCGGACCTCGTCCGGCCCGTTGGCCTCGCGGCCCTGCTGCCAGCCGTGCCCGCCGGTCATGCAGATCAGCTGCCCGCTCACCAGCATGCGGGGGCCGGGCACGATGCCCGCACGGATCGCCTGCCTCAGGCCGAAATCGATCCCGTCCCTGGATCCCATGTCACGGATGGTGGTTACCCCGGCCATAAGGGTCGCCCGCGCGAAATTGGCGGCTCTCAGGATGGATACGGCCAGCGGCGCATTCAGCAGGGAGCTCATCGGGTCCGGGCTTCCATCCAGGCAAAAGTGGACATGGGCGTCGATGAACCCGGGCAGAAGCGTGCCGCCTCTCAGCGGAATGCGGCGACAATCTTTGGGGGCTTTAAAAGTTCTGGCCGCAACCCTGGCGATGCGATCGCCCTCGACCAGCACGGTAGCCCGCTCCAAGACCTTTCCGTTTCCAACCACGACTCGTCCGTCCACGAAAGCCAGCGGCATGCCGTCCTCTCATTTCGAACCAAAGCGGTATCGTTGGGAATTCCAATCCTTGCGATGTCTTGGCCTTGCCGAACCAACAAGGCGGCACTATGAATGGTTTTCCGGCCTGAATCAAGAGAAAAGGGGCGGGAGGATGCCGGTCAATTTTGGCGTTGATCGCAGCCGGTCGTCGTGTCATATTCCCCTGACGTGGCAGGATCACTTGAAAAATTGGTTGCGGCGGGCTGCGGCCGAAAACCCGCCCCGCCGATGAGTGACATAGCCGTATTTGCCATATTTTATTGCTGAACCACCCACTGAAGAGGATCGCATGGATGCTTTACACGAGCTGGTGCAACGCTCTAAAGAACAGGTGATTGCCTTCCGCCGGGACCTGCACCGCATTCCCGAAACCGGCTTCAAAGAGGCCAAGACATCCGCCTACGTGGCCGAAACGCTCTCAAAGCTGGACCTCGACGTTCAGACGGGAATCGCCACGCACGGCGTGGTCGGTCTGCTCAGGACCGGAACGCCGGGGCCCACCCTGATGATTCGAGCCGACATGGATGCACTGCCGATCGCCGAGGAAACCGGTCTGCCTTTCGCCTCGACGCATCCCGGCTGCATGCATGCCTGCGGGCACGATTCGCACATGGCCATGGCGCTCGCTGCCGCGTCCGTTCTCAGCACGCTCAAGGAGCGTTTCAGGGGCAATGTCAAATTCGTCTTTCAGCCGGCCGAGGAGGGCCCGGGCGGCGCCCAGCCGATGATCGCGGCGGGCGTCATGGAAAATCCCACCGTGGACTATTGCCTCGGATGCCATTTGTGGGCCGAGCGCCCCGAGGGGCATATCGGGATCCGGCCCGGTGTGTTCATGGCGGCCATGGACCGATTCGACATCAAAATCACCGGCAAGGGCGGCCATGGCGCCCAGCCGCACATGTGCGTAGACGCGCTGGAGGTCGGCACCCAGGTGGTGGCGGCGCTGCAGCGCATCGTCAGCCGCCACATCGACCCGATCGAGCCGGTCGTTGTCACCGTGGGCAGTTTTCACGCCGGCACGGCCTTCAACATCACGCCCGGCGAGGCCGTCATGAGCGGAACCACCCGCACCTTCAACGCTGAGATCTGGAAGTCCTGGAGAGACCGCATCGACCGGGTCGTGCGGGGCGTCTGCGAATCGATGGGCGCGGGCTACGAGCTGAATTTCAGCTGGGGCTACCCGCCGACCGTCAACGATGCAACGATGTCCGACGTGGTCCGGCGCTGCGCCGCCCAGGTGGTCGGCGAGGAGCGGGTCGTCGTGCCCGACCTCACCATGGGCGGGGAGGATATGTCGTTTTTCCTGCAGCGGGCGCCGGGCTGCTACTATTGCATCGGCGTCGGCCGCGAGGGCGCTGCCCCTCTGCACAATCCGAAGTTCGATTTCAAAGAGGACCTGATGCTGCTGGGCGTTGAAACCCATTGCCGCGTCGCGTTGGATTTGTTGAGTTGAAAGGGTAAATACTCAGGTAGATAGACTGAAGACTGAAGGCTGTTAGGAACAACCTTTACGGGATCAAATAAAACTCCGAGCATTTGAGTTGGCCAGGGTCTTGAATGGCCTGATTCATTGGTTCAAATTGTTTTTTTGACTTCAGCCTTCAGCCTAACCACCTGAGCCGCTACCGCAATATGAACCATATCTGTCATGTGATGGAGGAGGATCCTATGGATCTTGTCAAATGGAAGAACGTCGAAGACGTCAAAATCGCCAAATTTCCATACAAAGGCCAGCTTCTGGACGTAAAGGGCATCAGCGTGCGCTGGTTGTCGAAGTTCGGCGACGACGGCACCGGCTATCCGGAATACGGCCTGCGCCTGTTCACGGCCCAGCCCGGCGGAGAG
>JALOPB010000325.1 GCA_025454115.1 Desulfobacterales bacterium
GGAGAAGGCCTGCGGGCGGGCATCGATCTGATCACGGCTTCCGGAAACCCCGGCCGGCCGGGGCGGGTGATCCTGATTTCCGATGGCCTGGCCAATCGCGGGCTGACGGATCCGGCCGGGTTGGGCCGCCTGGCAGCGGCGGCCGCCGGCAAGGAGTTCGGCGTCAGCACGGTGGGCGTGGGCGCCGACTTCAACGAGTTCCTGATGACCCAGATCGCCGACCGCGGCGCCGGCTCCTATTATTATCTTGAAAATCCGGCGGCCTTTGCCGAGGTGTTCCAGACAGAATTTCGCACGGTCCAGTCGGCATGGGTCACCGGGCTCACGGTCCAGGTGGATCTGCCCGCCGGCGGCCGGCTGGTGGATGCCTCCGGATACCCGGTCTCCGTGACGGGCAACCGGGCCGTGTTCCACCCCGGCAGCCTAAAGTCCGGTCAAACCCGGCGGTTGTACCTGACCTTTCAGGTGCCGACGGGCGAGGAGAGCCGCATTGATCTCGGCCGGATCGTTGCGCGCTACCGGCACCAGGGCGAGACGCGTGAAACCGTGCTGGAACAGCCGCTACGGGTGGCCTGCGTCGGCGACGCAGCCCAGGTGCTCTCGTCCATCGACCGCACGCGCTGGGAGCAGAAGGTTCTGACCGAAGATTACAACCGTCTGAAGCAGGAGGTTGCGGCCGAGATCAGCGCCGGCAGCCGGGAGGCGGCCATGAAGCGCATCGAGGCCTATCAATCCGAGCAGAACCGATTGAACGCCACGGTCCGATCGCCGGAGGTCGGCCGCAATCTGGAAAAGGACGTGGGTGAGCTCCGGAAGCGTGTGGACGAAACTTTCCAGGGGGCTCCGGCCGCCGTCATGGAAAAACAGAAATCGAGCGCCAAGTCTTTGCAGTATGAGGGGTACTCGAACCGGCGGTCGCATTAAATAGGAGGATGCCCATGAACCCAATCTCGCCCATCACGGCTACGGCGATCTTCGGCGGGGCTGCCGCCCTGCTGTCGGCCGGTGCGATCAGTCTGCCGCTTCACTTCGTTGCGTGGCCGGCCCGGTTGAATGCAACCCTGTTCCTGTGCGTGGCGGCTTACGCGATATTGCTCGCGCGGCTGAGCGCAAGGCCGATCCGAAGCCTATCCGCCCCGCTTCTATTGCTTTCGGCCGTACTGTTCAGCGCCGCTTCCGTTACCGGGTTCATAGTCCCGGCCGCCGCCGGCCTGACCTGGATCCGCAGCGGGATCTGCTTCCCGGGCCCTGGCGTCCGCCGAGCTGCCGCCGAAATTCTCACGATGTCGGCCGGTCTGGTGCTGACGTTCCTGCTGCGGCCGCCGGGCATTGCCGGTTTGGCCCTGGGGGTGTGGCTGTTTTTCCTCATCCAGGCGTTGTATTTCGCATTCGTTGGCCCGGTTCAGGCTCTCAGCGGCGAACTGCCGGACCGGGATCCCCGGCAGTCCCTCCACAGCCGGAGCCAGGCGCTGCTGCGGGAGCAGAAGCTGGAACGTGCGTTTTCCGAGCTGCAGTTGTCGTCGCAGCGACACTCAGACACATATTAAGGGTCACGTAATTGTCGGGACCTTCCACAGAAATCCCTCCTAACCCCTCTTTGACAAAGAGGGGCCAAGGGGGATTTTAAGGACGATGCGAATTCAACACCCTGTTAGGCAAGTTCGATCAACGCTTCGCGCATCAGCCGGCCGATCGGCATCCCGTTTGGACAGCGTTCTTCCGCGGCGGCGTAGTCCAGCCTCGCCATGGCGGCGCGGGCCTCGGGAGCGATGGAGTGGAAGCGGCTCCGGGCGTAATCCCGGTTGCCGTAGCTGCGGCTGTACATGAGGTAGCGCATCACCTTTCCGACCGGAACGGCTCCGGCCAGAGCCGGCTCGCAGAAGCGAGTGCATCCGGCGCAGTAGCCGGCGACATCGACCCGGGCGTTGCCGGCCAGGGTCTCGCGCTCCAGAGCGGACAGGCGCGTCTTGTTCATGGCCGCCGCGGTGTTTTCGGACAGCAGCGCCATGGTCGGCATCTGCGCGCAGATGCTGGCGATCTGCGCGTTGTCCCACACCGCCTTGAGCTTAGCCTGGCCCTGGGTGTAGCCGCCTTGGAGAAAACGCCCGCCCAGGTTGAGTTCGTTGGCATTGCTGGTCTGAACCTGGCCGCCGCCCTGGGTCTTCATGGCGGTCAGCCCGATCCCGGCCCGTGCGCAGGCATCCACCGCCCGGCGCATGGCATCGGTGTGCATCAGGCGGTAGTTGTAGGTCATCATGATGCCGTCGATCCACCCCAGGGGGGCCGCCCCGAGCAGGCATTCCTCCATGTTGCTGTGGGTGCTGAATCCGAAGAAGCGGATCTTGCCCTGGGCTTTGGCCGTTTCGCCCCACTTCTGCATGTCCTTGTTCATGCTGGAGATGCTGCGGATGGCGTGGACGAAGAACAGGTCGATATGATCCGTGCGCATGCGCTCCAGCGAAAGATCGAGATGCTCGGTCATGCCCTTGAGCGTCCAGGCGGTCGACTTGGTCACCAGGAAAATGCTCTTGCGGTCTTCCGGGTATTTCGCAAAGTACTTGCCGATGCCGAGTTCGCTGTTGCCGCCCTCGTAGGAGTTGGCGGTGTCCCAGTAGGTGACACCCCATTTGACCGCCTGCCGCAGCATGAGCTGGTTGCTGGGGATGTCGAACATTCCGCCCAACGATAACATGGCGACCTGCTCGCCGGTTTTACCGAACGGCCGGGTCGGGACGCGGTCGGTAGCCTGAGCGGCCAGCGCTGCTGGGGCCGCCGCAGACGCCAGCAGGCCGAGCCCGGCCGCGCCGGTGGTTTTCAGAAAATCCCTGCGGGAGAAATCTTTTTCGCTATCCATACGTTCGGTCTTCCTCCAAATCTGGTTTTCTGGGCAGCTTTTCAATCATCTATTTCCGAGCATCCATTGTCAACTCAAATCAACTGGTATATACTGATATATATCAAATGGAAGGAGGCGATCGTTATGGAATCCACCGCCAAGCTTTTTAAGAACGGGCGTTCGCAAGCCGTAAGGCTTCCGAGGGATTTTCGCTTTAAAGGCAATGAGGTGAAAATCCGTAAAGAAGGGGAGAAGCTTATTCTAGAGCCGATTGAAAAAACCAAGTGGCCGAATGGATTCTGGGATATTTTTAAACCGGATTCGGGATTTGAAATTCCAAAGCCCACGCCGTCGAATGAATTCTCTTTGGATTAGCAGGGGCAACCATGTATCTGCTCGATACCAATATCGTCAGCTATTGGATGCGCGGTCATCAACCATTGCTGGAGCGAATCAAAAGCCATAGTCCTAAGGACCTCTCGATAACAGCCATCACGCTGGCCGAAATATACTACGGCATAGAAAAATCACCTGTGAAAAAGAAAGAACGCCGATCCAAAATCGAGCAGATTCGCTCAATCCTGGAAATCCATCCTTTTGATGAAGCGGCCGCTGCCAAATATGGAATAATCCGAACCCAGCTCGAAAAGACAGGCCAAGTCATCAGTGAACGAGATCTGCAAATAGCGTCGATAGCGATGGCCAACAGGCTTTGTGTCGTCACGCACAACACGAGCGAGTTCAACCGGGTGGAAAAGTTGAAAGTGGAGGATTGGGCTGAAGATAAATAAAGAGATTGCTCAATTCGGCATACCATGGCCATCATTGGTAAATGTTGAGATGACAAGCAGGATGACAGCTGCGACCATGCCCGTCTGCATCACTCGGATTAATTTGAAGCTGGATTTTTTATTGACACACCATAGTGGCCCCAGTAAATATAATGCGTATCGACGTTATTTTTTTCATGGGACAAACACAAGGAGAAACCAGATGCCCGTACAACCGACAGAAAAAGAAGAGGAATATTTCGCTCTCCGTGAATTTGAACGTCTGAAAGAGCTGGAGC
>JALOPB010000054.1 GCA_025454115.1 Desulfobacterales bacterium
GTTGGGGGCCAAGGATATGGAGATCTGCATGCAGTGCGCGACCTGCAGTGCGTCATGTCCCCTGTCCAGCGGCACCAACCCGTTTCCACGGAAAATCTATCGCTATCTCCAGCTCGGGCTGGAGGACAAACTGCTGGCTTCGCCAGAACCCTGGCTTTGCTACTACTGCGGCGAATGCAACAAGGATTGTCCCCGGGGCGCCGAGCCGGCCGAAACGATGATGGCCGCCCGCCGCTGGCTGATCACGCGGTACGATTGGACGGGCCTGAGCCGGCGGTTTTACCGTTCCCCGGCCTGGCAGGTCGGTGCCTTCGGCGTGGTCGCGTTGGGAATCATTCTGGCGTTCTGCTTCGGCCATGGCCCCATCGTCACCGAGCGGGTGGAGCTTAACACCTTTGCACCGGTCGCCACTATCCAGCTGGGCGACAAGATCATGCTGTCCACTCTCGGCGCCCTGCTGCTGTCCAACGGGTTTCGCATGCACCGCCGGATTATGAGCGGGGTGAAACCGCCGCCGTGGCTTTATATCACCCAGGCCTGGGCCTTCATCTTACATTACCTGACTCAGATGCGTTGGCGCAAATGCGGAACGGATCGCGGCAGTCGGTGGGTGCGCCATCTGCTTCTGTTTTCCGGCTATGTTACGATGGAAGTCCTGGTGGTCGCTTTTCTAGACGCCTTTCAAACCGATGTCGTCCATCCCATGTGGCACCCCACCCGGATTTTCGGATACTACGCCACGGTCGCCTTGATGATTATCTCGGCGGAAATGATGCTGAGCCGCAGACAAAAGAAGGAGACCCTCCACCGGTACTCGGATTTCACAGACTGGTTTTTCTTGATGCTGCTCTTTTCTACGGCGTTTTCCGGGATCCTGGTACATGGCTTCCGGATGGCGGGCTGGCCGTTGATGACCTACGCCACCTACGTGATCCATCTGGCCATCGCCGTAGGCATGCTCTGCATCATGCTTCCCTTCGGAAAACTCTCTCACCTGTTTTACCGGCCGCTGGCCATTTTCCTGACATCGATCCGGCAGAAGGCTTCCCCGGACAGCACCCTGGACCTCGACCGGATCAAAGGTAACGTCGGAGAGCTCTTTCAGAGCTGCCTGAATTGCGGAACCTGCACAAGCCTCTGCCCGGCCGGTCAGGAGCAATCCTTCAGCCCCCGCCAGGTGTTGCGCCACATCGCCCTGGAAAGCGGTACCGGACGTTCCGTCGATCAGGCCGTCTGGGATTGCCTGACCTGCGGAGCCTGTACGCCGGCCTGCCCGAGGGGTATCGGGATCATCGATGTGATCAAGACCGTGCGCGCAATTCCAGTCAGCGGCGGAAAGCCGCCTGCTTTTCTGAAGGCCCCGCTTTCCAGTCTCAAGGAAAAGGGCAACCCGTGGGGCGGCGCCCGCGAAAAACGCCTGGAATGGGCCCAGGGGTCAAACATCCCGGATTTTTCTCCGGATCACGAATACTGCCTGTTCACCTGCTGCACCACCGCCTACGACAGCCGCAACCATGCCGGCGGCCGGGCCCTCCTTCAGTTGCTGACGAAAGCCGGAGTTTCATTCGGAGCGCTCGGTATTCACGAGAACTGCTGCGGGGACCAGGCGCGCCAGGCGGGGGCCGACACGGTCTTTGCCGAACTGGCCCGGCGCAACACCGAGCTGTTTGCCCAGGCCCAGGTCCAGAAAATTCTCACCGCCTCACCGCATTGCCTCAACGCGTTCAAGACGTCCTATGACGGATTGATGGGGGTGGGTGTCGAGCATTACACCGAGCTGCTCGATCGGCTGCTGGCAGAGGAGCGGCTGATCCCGGTCCGGAACCTGCCGCTGACCGTCACCTATCACGATCCCTGTTACCTCGGCCGCCACAACGGAATTTACGAGGCGCCGCGGCAGGCGCTGGTGCGCATCCCGGGGCTGGTGATGGTGGAAATGGCGAGCAGCCGGGAGGACAGCCTGTGCTGCGGCGGCGGCGGCGCCGGCGGCTGGCGCTCGGACCGGGCCATCCGACGTTTCGGCCGGCACCGCATCGAGGAGGCGCTTGAAGCCGGCGCTCAAATCATTGCCACGGCCTGTCCCTATTGTGTCCGCATGCTGGCCGCTGCAGCCAACGCGCTCGGAGTCGAGGATCGATTGGGCGTAATGGACATCGCTCAGCTGCTGGCCATGCGCCACTGCTGACCAGGAGGTCTATCATGCCTGAACGCATCGGGTTTTACATCTGCCACTGCGGGGTCAACATCGCCTACCGGGTCCGAGTCAAAGATGTGGCCGCCTACGCGGCGCAGTTGCCCAATGTCGCCATCTCCCGGGATTATCTTTTCATGTGTTCCGATCCCGGGCAGGAGCTCATCGAAAGTGATATCCGGGCCTACCGGCTGACCCGTGTGGTGGTCGCCTCCTGTTCGCCGCGCATGCACGAAAAAACCTTTCGTGCCGCCTGTCAGCGCGGCGGGCTCAACCCGTATCGGGCCTTTCACATGGTCTGCGTGCGCGAGCACGTCTCCTGGGTCACCGGCAGCGAGGAGAAGGCCACGGAAAAGGCCAAGACCCTGATCGGCGCCGGGATCTTGCGGGTCGCCCACCAGGCCGACCTGACGCCGGCCACGTTCCCGGTGTGTACGAACACCCTGATTGTCGGCGGAGGCATTGCCGGCATGCAGGCCGCTCTGGACATTTCCAAGGCCGGCTTCAAGGCCTACCTGGTGGAGCGCCAATCCACCATCGGCGGCCACATGCTCCAGTACGACAAGACCTTCCCCACCCTGGACTGCGCCGCCTGCATCGGAACGCCCAAAATGGTCTCCGTGGGCCAGAGCCCCAACATCGAGCTGCTCACCTATGCCGAGGTGGAGGAGGTCAACGGGTTTATTGGCAACTTCACGGTCAAAGTGCGCAAGAAGGCCCGGCATGTAAAACCAACCTGCATCGGCTGCGACGCCTGCGCCACGGTGTGTCCGGTCGAAAAACCGAACGAATGGGACGTCGGCACCCGTATGCGCAAGGCGATCTACCGGCCATTCCCCCAGGCGGTACCCATCACCTACACCATCGATAAGTCGGATCGCGCACCCTGTGTTCAAAGCTGCCCGGCCGGGGTCAATGTCCAAGGCTATGTCACCATGATCCGCGAGGGGAACTACCGGCAGGCCATGCGGCTCATCTTGGAACGGATTCCGCTGCCGCGCACGATCGGCCGCATCTGCCCGGCGCCCTGTGAAAAGCCCTGCCGCCGCGCCAAACTGGACGAACCGCTGGCCATCCGGCAGCTCAAGCGCTTTGCCGCCGATCAGGTCGACTGGGACACGATCCAGATCGCTAAGGGCGACCCCAAGCCACCAAGCGATAAAATTGCCATCGTCGGCGCGGGGCCGACCGGTCTGGCCTGTGCCTATTTCCTGGCCCGTGACGGCTATCCGGTTACCGTTTTCGAAGCCCTGCCCGTTCTGGGCGGCAAGCTGCGCGTCGGCATCCCGGACTATCGCCTGCCGGCCGAGGTGCTGGAGCAGGACATCGCAATGATCCGAAGCCTCGGCGTGGAGTTTGTCGCCGATCATCCCATCGGCAAAGGCCATCGCCTCGAAGACCTGTTCACGGAGGGGTATCGGGCCGTGTTCACGGCCACGGGTCTGAATGCCGACCTGCCGGGCCGCCGTGCGAACGGGCGCCGAGGCGACCCTGTTTTTCCAGCGCGTGCGGCGGGGCAAGGATGTCCTGCCGGCCGCCGAAGAAGACCTTAAGGCCGCGGAGGCGGAAGGCGTCCGTATCGAAACCGAAGCCCAGCCGATCGCTGTGCGGGTTGAAGGCGGCAAGGCCATCGGGCTGCGCTGCCGAAAAACCGGCTCGGCGGCTCCGAAAGAAAAGAGCGTCAGCGGACCGGGTCCCGCTGAGCCGGCGGCCCACGAGGTCGCCTGCGACCTGGTCGTCGTCGCCGTGGGCCAGAAGCCGGATCCCAAGGTGTTTGAGGGTACCCCGGGAGTCAAACTCACGGCCACCGGAGCGGTGCTGGTGGATGCGGAAACGTTACAAACTACCCGGGCGGGGCTGTTTGCCGCCGGCGAGATGCAGGCCGGTGCCCTGGCCGCCGTCCGCTGCGTGGCCGCCGGACGCGATGCCGCCTTATCCATTGATTGTTTCATGCGAGGCGTCGACCCGGCATCCGAACGGTCGCCCCGACCCAAAGGAAATCGATGGGAACCGTTGCCGGAGCATGCCCCCCGGCAGGCGCGTGTCCAGATGCCCGAAGCCGCTCCCGAGGCGCGTAAAACGGATTTCCGCGAAGTCGAGCTGGGTTTTTCCGCGGATGCGGCCCGCCGCGAGGCTGCCCGCTGTCTGTCCTGCGGAACCTGCTGTGAATGCGGGCTGTGCATCGACGCCTGCGAAGCCAAGGCCATCGATCATTCCATGAGAGATGAAATGCAGGAGATCAACGCCGGGTCCATCATCGTGGCGACCGGTTTTGATCCGCTGGATCCGACGTCCATGCGTCCGTATGGCTACGGCCGGTACGCCAACGTTTTTACCAACCTGGAGTTCGAACGGCTGTCCAATGCCACCGGGCCGACCGGCGGCAAACTCCTGAAACGCGACCCGCATGACCGCAGCCGATTCACCGAGCCGCCCCAAAGCGTCGCCATCCTGCATTGCATCGGCAGCCGTGACAAGAACTACCATGAGTACTGTTCGCGCACCTGCTGCATGTATGCGTTGAAATATGCCCATCTGCTCAAGGACAAGTGCGGGCACCACACCCAGGTGACCAATTTCTACATCGACATGCGCTGCTTCGGCAAGGGCTACGAGGAATTCTTCAAGCGCGTCCAAAGCGAAGGTGTGCGCATGGTGCGCGGCAAGGCGGCCAAGGTCGAGGAAAAAGACGGCCGGCTGATCGTCAAAGCCGAAGACACGCTTTCGGCCGCCATGCTGAACGTGACGGTCGATATGGTCATCCTGTGCACGGCCATGGAGCCGCGGACCACGGCGGCCGAGGTGGCCCGTACGTTCGGGATCTCCATCGGAGCGGATGGCTTCTTTTTGGAGGAGCATCCCAAGCTGGAGCCGGTTTCCACCGCCACCAGCGGAGTTTTTCTGGCCGGCACCTGTCAGGGTCCGAAGGACATTCCCGACACCGTGGCTCAGGCCAAGGGGGCGGCGGCCGAGGCCCTGGCCTTGAGCACCTTCGGCAAGGTATCCGTGGCCCCGATGATTTCTTCCATCGACCCGGATATCTGCATCGGCTGCCAGGCGTGCATCGGCCTATGTGCGTACTCGGCCATCGAGTTCAACTCACGTAAGGGCATCAGCGAGGTCAACGAGGCCGTGTGCAAGGGCTGTGGCAGCTGCGCGGCGCATTGCCCCAGCGGCGCCGCCCAGATCCGCCACTTCACGGAAAAGCAGATCTTTTCCGAAATCGATGGCCTGCTGGCCGGCTAGAGATCAGATAGAAAGGAGCCATGCGATGAGCGATTTCGAACCCACCATTGTGGCCTTCTTCTGCAACTGGTGCACCTATACGGCCGCTGACCTGGCCGGCACCTCCCGCCTGGCCTACCCACCCAACATCCGGATCGTCCGGGTCATGTGCACCGGCATGGTCGATCCGAAATACGTGATCAAGGCGCTGCTGGACGGCGCGGACGGCGTTCTGGTCAGCGGGTGCAATCCCGGTGATTGCCACTACATCAATGGGAACTACAAGGCCCGCCGCCGGATCAAACTGCTTAAAGAGATCATCGAGCAGTTCGGCTTTGAACCGCAGCGCCTGCGCCTGACGTGGATCGGCGCCAGCGACGGCATCCGGTTCGCCGAGATCATGCGGGAGATGACGGAGCAGATCAAACACCTGGAGCCCAGCGCCGCCAGGTTGAAAATGGTAATTTGAACCTCATTGATTCACGGTTCGGCGGAGGAGGCCATGGCGAAAACGGCACGCATCGAGGTTATGGATCAGAACCTTGCGGAGGCCCTGCGAAACTTTCTGAAGGCGGTTCTCAATCGGGAAGAAATCAGCGCCGTTTTGGCGCCTCGGCGGCTTCCGATGAAAAACCGGGTCATGCCGGCCCTCATCACGGATCTGCAGCAGTTGGACCAGGCCGATCCCCTGTCCCCGGCCTTTGCCGTCAATTCGGCCCGGCTGCTCTCCCGGCTGACCCGCAAACCCAGCGGCGGCCAGGTGGCGGCGGTTTTGCGGCCTTGCGAAATCAGGGCCTTCGTCGAGCTGGTCAAACTCAAACAGGGCCGGACCGACGACGTGGTGATCATCGGCCTCGACTGCCTGGGTGCTTACCCCAACCGGGATTTTTTTCGGTGGGCCACCGAACCGCCGGAGGCAGCCACGCAGAAGTTCAGCCGTGCGGTCCTGACGGGCTCCGGCGCCGCCATGGACGGCGTCGATCTGTCGCCGGCCTGCAAGGCCTGCGAATCGCCGACGGCGGAGGGGGCGGATATCGCGATCGGGCTTTTCGGTGTCGATACGGCCAAGGAAATTTGGGTTCAGGCCCGCACGGCGAAGGGCGAAAGCCTGCTCGGGAAACTCGGGTTCGCCGAAGCCCCCGAACCGGCGTCGCGTCCGAAAGCGTTGGAAAAGCTCATCGCCGAACGTATCGCTTACCGGGATGAGATGTTCCAACGAACACATGCGGCCACGGAAACTCTCGAAAAACTGAGCACCTATCTGGCCGATTGCATCAACTGCTACAACTGCCGCGTGGCCTGCCCCGTGTGTTACTGCCGCGAGTGCGTCTTTGTCACGGACGTATTCGACCACGAGCCGTCCCAATACCTGCGGTGGGCCGAACACCGGGGCGCCGTCAAGCTGCCGACGGATACGCTGTTTTACCACCTCACCCGCCTGGCCCATATGAGCACGGCGTGCGTGGGCTGCGGCCAATGCTCCAATGCGTGTCCGAACGACCTGTCGCTGATGGAGCTGTTTCGCAGTGTGGCCCACCGGACCCAGGCCGCGTTCGGCTACCTGGCGGGGCGCCGCATCGACGAAAAGCCGCCGCTTTTCGAATTTCGGGAAAACGAGTTTCCTGAAGTCGTAGGAATCGGCCGTCCTTCGGCCGGCTGATTGCTAAGGGGAGGGGTCATCATGAAACGTCGGATCGGCACAGCAGTGGTGGTTGGCGCCGGAATCGCGGGCATCCGCGCCGCCCTGGATCTGGCCGAATACGGATACGGGGTCACCCTCGTGGACCGCGCCCCGCACCTGGGCGGCGTCCTGAGCCAGCTCGATTACCAGTTCCCCACCGATCACTGCGGCATGTGCCGGATGCTGCCGCTCGTGCAACGCGATGACGCCTCCCAGCACTGCCTGCGCCGGGGGCTTTTTCACGAGAATATCGATATTCGGCTAGCCACCGAGGTCACCGGCATCGAAGGGGAGCCGGGCAAGCTGCGAGTGATGCTCAAACAAGAGCCGCTCTGGGTGGACCCGGAACGCTGCGTCGGCTGCGGCCGCTGTACGCCGGTCTGCCCGGTGGAGGTTTCCGACGCGTTCAACGCCGGTCTCACCCGGCGTAAGGCCATCTACCTGCCGGTGCCGCACAGCATCCCCAACGCCTATGTCCTCGACGCGGCGGCCTGTACGCGCTGCGGAGCCTGCGTTCAGGCCTGTCCCACGGACGCCATCCGCATGCCGGAGGCTGAGCGCCGGAAGTTTCACATCCTAGTGGTGGATGACGAACTGGCCGTGCGCGATTCATTGAAGGAGTGGCTGGAGGCCGAAGGGTTCAGCGCAGACATGGCCGGGTCGGGGCCTGAAGCGCTGGATTTGCTGCTGGCTGCGCCGTATCACCTCATGCTGCTGGACATCAAAATGCCGGGCATGGATGGGGTCGAAGTCCTCGACCGCGCCAAACAGCTGTCGCCGGAGCTCGCGGTCATCATGATGACCGCCTATGCCACGGTGGAGACCGCGGTCGGGGCCATGAAGATCGGCGCGATGGACTACCTCGTCAAGCCCTTCGATGTGGACAGCCTGATCCCGAAAGTCGTGCAGGTGTTCCAACGCATTCAGGCCGCCGAGGCCCGCCAGATCGAAACCGGCGCGGTGCTGTTGTGCGGAGGTACGGCCTTCTACGATCCGTCCTCCGGAACGAACCCCTTCGGCTACGGGGTCGAGCGGAACGTGCTGACCCAGATCGAATTCGAACGCCTGCTGAGCGGCACCGGGCCGACCGCCGGCCGTATCACCCGCCCGACCGACGACCGGCCGGTCCGACGGGTCGCCTGGATCCAGTGCGTGGGCTCGCGGGACGTTCAGGCGAATGCCGATTTCTGCTCGAACATCTGCTGCATGGTGTCCGTCAAAGAGGCCCTGCTGGCGAAAACGCGGGCCGAAGGCGATTTCGAGGCAACCATCTTTTATATGGACATGCGCACGTTCGGAAAAGCCTTTCAGCGCTATCGCGACGTGGCCGAACACCATCAGGGCGTACGGTTCATCCGCTCGCGCCCGCATTCCCTGGTGGGCGATCCGGCTGGCGGCGGGCTGGCGCTCCGCTGGATGGATGCCGCCGGCACGTGCCAGGCAGCATCCTTCGACATGGTCGTTTTGGCTGTAGGGCAGCGGCCGGCGCCCGTTTCCGCAATACTGGCCACCCAGCTGGGGCTTCCCCTCAATCCGTGGGGCTTCATCGAAACCGAGCCCTTTTCGATGAGCCGCACACGGCATCCTGGGGTCGTGATCGGCGGCGCTTTCAGCGGCATGAAGGACATCGGGGAGGCGGTGATCCAGGCATCCGCCGCTGCCGCCAACGTCTCCCGGGTCATTCATTCGGCCGGAGGAAGCCTCGCCTCGGAGGAACCCCGCCTGGACGAGGTCTTGCCGGAGAGTCTCAGCCGGGAGCCGCCTCGGATTCTGGCCCTGCTTTGCCGCTGCGGCCGGACAGCAGACAATCGGCCGACAGCCGAATTCATCTCACGTGCGTTGCGCGGCGATCCGGCCGTTGCGGCGGTCGAGACGATCGAAAACCTGTGCACGCGGAACGGCCGGGAGCAGCTGCTAACCCTCGTCGGCAAGGCGAACGCCAACCGTCTGTTGGTCGGCGCCTGTCTACCCTACACTCATCCGCGCCATCTTAGGGAACTCGGCCCGGAGGCCGGGTTGACGGCGTCCCTGGTCGAGGTGGTCGATATTGCACCGTGGTCCGGCATCTTGGGAGATGACGCCGCTGCCGGGACGCTCGTGCAGCTCCGAAGCGGTGTGGCCAAGCTGAAATGGGTGGAGCCCCACCCGGCTCCGGTGATTCAGGTTGCACCCCGGGCGCTGATCGTCGGTGGGGGGATTGCCGGCATGACCGCCGCGCTCGCGATCGCCGACCACGGTTACGGTGTCGATCTGGTGGAAATCGGCGAACGGCTGGGGGGCAACCTGACCTGGCTCCGTCGCACCCTGGAGGGCCACGATGTTCGAGCCCTGCTCGATGACACCCTCACGCGCGTCGAGAAGCACCCGCGCATCCAGGTGCATGCCCGATCCCGGGTGGTCCAGGCGCATGGGGAGGTCGGCTCTTTCACGACCGTGATCGAGGGGGTCGAGGACAAAGTCCATCACCTGAAGCACGGTGTCGCCATCTTGGCGACGGGCGGCACGGAGGCTCCTGCCAAAGCGTATGCGTGGGGCGCCAGTCCGGCCGTCATAACCCAGTCCGAGCTCGAACGGCAGTTGGCCGACGGGCATCTGGATGCCAAGGGGCTGGAAACGGTGGTGATGATCCAATGCGTGGGGTCGCGGCAGGAACCCCGCAACTACTGCAGCCGCGTCTGCTGCGCCGCCTCTTTGAAACACGCCTTCGTTCTGCAGGAGCTGAATCCCCAACTGAGCGTGTACGTCCTGCACCGCGACCTGATGACCACCGGCTTCACCGAAGCCGCCTTCACCCGCGCACGCCAGGCCGGCATGGTCTTCATACCCTATCGCCTGGACCGCCCACCGCTCGTTCAGCCGGTCGATGGCGGGCTGACGGTAACGGTGGAGGAACCGATTCTGCAGCGCGTGCTGCGCATCGACGCTCAGCTGGTGGTGCTGGCCACGGGAATCGTGCCGGTGCTCCCGCGGGAGCTGGCCGAGGCGTACGGTGCCCACCTCGACCCGGACGGCTTTTTCCAGGAGGCCGAATCGAAGTGGCGCCCCGTCGACAGCCTCAAAGAGGGGGTTTTTGCCTGTGGGCTGGCGCTTTCTCCGCGCTCCATCCCGGAGTCCATCGCCACCGCCGAAGCTGCCGCGCAAAGGGCGCTCCGTATCCTGGGCCGTGAACGGCTGGCGACGGGTAAGATCGTGGCCAGCGTGCGGCACAGCCTGTGCAGCCTCTGCGAGCAGTGCATCGAGGCCTGCCCTTACGGGGCGCGGATGCTGGACGCGGATTCCGAAAGACTGCTGGTCAATCCAGCCATGTGTCAGGGCTGCGGAGCGTGCGCAGCCGTGTGTCCGAACAACGCCGCTTATCTCCAAGGGTATCCTGCCCGTCAGATGCTGGCGATGGTCGACGCCGCGGTGGGGGGAGCATGTTGATTCGGTTCATTGTCAGCCTGAGGCATCGCCTGGCCTCCAAACTGATTTTTATCGTCGGGATCACGCTGCTGGTCACCATTTCCACGTGGTCCTACTTCAGCATGAACTATCAGAAGCAGAAACTGATGGAAAACGTGGTGGCCGCCACCGACCGTCTGACCACCACCATCCGGCTGGGCACGCACTATGCCATGATGCTCAACTCCCGGGACGACATCAACCAGATCATCAACAACATCGCCAAGGTCAGGGAGATCAAAAACATCCGGATCTACAACAAAGAGGGACAGATCAAATACTCCAACCAAATCTCCGAGGTGGACAGCCGTACGAATATCGAGGCAGAGGCCTGCTACATCTGCCATCGCACCGAGCCGCCGCTGGTGGATATCGGGCTGGATCAGCGCACGCGTCTTTTCACTTCCCGGGAAGGCTATCGCCTGCTCGGCATCATCAGCCCCATCGGAAACGAGCCGGGCTGCTCATCGGATGCGTGCCATGTCCACCCCCACGACAAGAAGATTTTAGGCGCCTTGGACGTGGTGGTGTCTTTGGAAGATGCCGATCAAGAAATCCGGTTGGCGGAAACCGCCTCCATCGGACTGGCCGGGGTTGTGTTCCTGATTCCCTCCGCCATCATTTTTTTCTTCGTGTTGCGTTTTGTTAACCGGCCGATCCGAAAACTGATCGACGAAACGCATCTCATCGGGCAAGGGCTTCTTCCCAGCCACATCGAACTGGGCCATGCCAACGAGATGGGACAGCTCGCCGTGGCCATCAACCAGATGAGCGCCGAAATCGCCGGCAAGCAGGCGGAGCTGAACAAGCAGCGCGATGAATACCAGACCCTCGTGGAACGCGTGCCGTGCCTGATCACCGTCCAAGACCGCAACTTGAGACTGCTCAGCTCCAACGGTGAGTTCCGGCGGCGCTTCGGCCCGAATCCCGGCGAATACTGCTACCATGCTTACAAGGGCCGGGATGAAAAATGCAGCAACTGCCCGGTCGAGAAAACATTCGGAGACGGCCAGCCGCACCAGGGAGAAGAAACCGGTTTCAACCGGGACGGCAGCAAGGTGCACTGGATATTTCGGACGTCCCCAATCAAGAACAACGAAGGCCAGATCGTCGCGGTCCTGGAAATGAGCCTGGACATCACCGAGCGCAAAGAGCTGGAGGAGAAACTAGAAAAATCCGAACGCAAGTACCACGAGATCTTCAATCAGATCCCCAACCCGGTATTCGTGCTGGACCGGGAGACGTATGAAGTGGTCGACTGCAATCAGAGCGTCACGGCCGTCTACGGCCTGAGCCGGGAGGAAGTGCTCAGCCGGTCCTTCCTGGATCGCTTCGTGCCGGCGGAGCGTCAGTATTTCGGTGAGCTCATGCGTTCGGCATCTGAGCTCAATCAGGTCAAACACCTGCATCAGAACGGGGACCGGCTTTTCGTGAACATCCGGATCTCGCCGGGGGAATACCCCGGCCGCAACGTCTTGCTGGTGACGACGAGCGACATTACCAAGCGGCTGGAGACCGAGCAGAATTTGATCCAGGCCAGCAAAATGGCGACGTTGGGGGAGATGGCCACCGGCGTTGCGCACGAGCTGAACCAGCCGCTTTCGGTCATCAAGACCGCCAGCAGTTTTTTCATCAAGAAGCTCGACCGGCAGCAGGCCATCGACGAGAGCACCCTGGGGGTCATGCTTAAAAAGATAGACGCCAACGTCGACCGCGCCACCCGCATCATCGACCACATGCGCCAGTTCGCCCGCAAAACCGACTTGAAACTGGAGCGGGTCCAGCTCAACGACGTGCTGCGGCGGGCCTTCGACATCTTCAGCCAGCAGCTGAAGCTGCGCAGCATCGAGGTAGCGTGGGAGACGGACCCGAACCTGCCGAAGATCGATGCCGATCCCGGTCGATTGGAGCAGGTTTTCATCAACCTGCTGATCAACGCGCGGGATGCCATCGAGGAGCGGTGGGGGGAGGCTGAAGCCGGGCCGGGGCAGAAACGCATCATTCTGGCGACCCGCGTGGTGCAGCAGGCCGTGGTCTGCGAGATTTGCGACACCGGCATCGGGATCCCCGCGAACATCACCGAGAAGATATTCGAACCGTTCTTCACGACCAAGCAGGCGGGCAAGGGGACCGGCTTGGGGCTTTCGATCAGTTACGGCATCGTGAAGGACTGCCGCGGCAGCATCCGGGTCAAATCGCATGCGAGCGGCGGGGTCTGCTTCTTCCTGGAATTCCCCGTTCCGGAAAGCGCACATGGAAAAAACCATCCTACTGGTCGATGACGAAAAGGACATTCGCGAGGTTCTGCGCCTGCCCCTTACCGACCTCGGCTACGAGGTCATCGAAGCGGAAAACGGCGCGGATGCATTTCACCTTTTCGCGCGTCTGCAGCCGCCGATGATCCTCACCGACATCAAGATGCCCGGGATGGATGGGCTCGAACTGCTGCAAAAGGTCAAGCGCGCCAATCCGGAGGTCGAGGTCATCATGATCACCGGCCACGGCGATATGGAGCTGGCCGTCAAGAGCCTTAAATACGATGCCACGGACTTCATCACCAAGCCCATCAACGTCGACGTGCTGGAGATCGCCGTTCAACGGGCGGCCGAGAGAATTCTGACCCGTGAGAAGCTCAGAGAGTATACGTTGAATCTCGAACGACTGGTGGCAGAAAAAAGCGAACTGCAAAGCCATTTGTCTTCCCTGGGCCTCATGCTGGGCTCCATATCACACGCGCTGAAAGGACTGCTGACCGGCCTGGACGCGGGCGTTTACCTGGTGGATGGCGGGCTGGCCAAGGGTGATACGAGGCAGCTGCGCGAGGGCTGGGAGATTGTCAAGCAGCGATTCGACCGGATCCGCAAAGTGGTCCTGGACATTCTTTTCTACTCGAAGAAACGCGAAGTGAAACCCGAACGTATGAACGCTGCGGCCCTGGCCGAGGAGGTGGTTTCGGCGGTGGCCGGCAAGTTGACCGAAGCCGGGATCGCCTTTGTCAAGGATTTGGATCCGGGCAGCGGAGAACTCGAAGTCGACCCCACCTATGTTCAAGCCGCTCTGCTGAACATCCTGGAGAACGCCGCCGACGCTTGCCAGGCCGGTGAGACGAAACGGACGCCTAAAGTGGCCTTCAGCCTGCGGCGCCGCAAAGACCGGCTGGAATTCGACATCCTCGACAACGGCGTCGGCATGGACGCAGGCACGCAGGATAAGCTCTTCACCCCGTTCTTTTCGTCCAAGGGCGACAAGGGCACCGGCCTGGGGCTCTTCATCGCCAACAAGATCGTCGAGCAGCACGGGGGAGAGATTTCGGTCTCCTCCGCTCCGGGCCGCGGCAGCCTTTTCCGCGTCAGCCTGCCGGCTGTGAGTCGCGCCGCAGCGCCTGAAAACGGAGGCGGAATCCCCGGCGCTGAGCATCCACGTCTCGTTAAAACCCCAGCGGCTGAAAAGGTGCTAACTTGATTTGATAATGACAGAGTAGGATATGTTAGTGGAACATCCGGAATACGGCCGATCAGACTGAAACCCAGAATAAGGTTGCCCCACGGATCAGCTTTCTTGTCGCCTGCATTAGGCGGAATTGCGAGTGCGATTTAAGAGATAAAACGCCGGGTTTCTCTTTTCGTGTTTTCATCCGACAAATCACCAAATCTCAAAACTTGTAATATGCTAACGTTTTGGGGTCTTATAAGGAAACCATATAGTCGTTGTTAAGCATCGCAGAGCGAGGAATATGAAACAAAGAAGGAAACCTAGCCACGATACTGAGAGAGCTGTTCTAACACAGTCTCGTCGGAGATGCTGCATATGCTTCGGGCTTCACAAAGATGTTGAAGTAAAGACTGGCCAGATAGCGCACCTCGACGGCAACAGATCAAATAGCACCGCAGACAACCTTGCTTTTCTATGTCTTGTCCACCACGATCAATATGATTCTCGTACGAGCCAGTCCAAGAACCTAATTATTAAGGAAGTCAAGACGTATGGAACGGAACTCTACGATCAGGTTCTCCTTGTTATCGAAGCCTTCAGAATCCAAACCTGTCCACGCCGTGCCATTCTCTGCTAAATCCGGACTCTGGGCACCTGCATAGAAACCTCCACAGCATTTGCCGCAAAAGGGACTTAGTGTTATAATTGCAAAAAACTTAAAAAAGGTAAGTACATGGATTCATACATATCTATCAAGAAGTCGCAAGCTAAACATTACATAGCGACTCCTTTGTACATTCAAAATGGAGCTGGTGAATTTGTACTTTATAAACCAGAAAACAAAAAACTTGATTCAAAGCTATTTTTAGATGAAGGGTTCCCCTCGCTATTCATCAGTGTTGACATGAAAGATTTTGCAAAAAACGAACTTGAAAATCAGTTAAAAAGCAGACTAAAAACCCAGATAAAAAGTGGCAACCTCAAAATCATTAAGACAGCACTTTGCGAAATAGTACAAGAAGCAATGCAAGACCCTTTAGAAGACAATCTCAATAAGCTGCCCGAAACTATTGAAATAATGTATTCAGAATACTCCAACACCAAAAACTTATTAAAAAACTATATAGATACGATTGCTGGCGGAATATCCTTGATAGAACATTCTGTAGACGTGATGGTCTTTTCATTGAATTATTGCCTTTTCTGCAACTTTCCCGAAAACGAAACCAAAAAAATTAGCATGGGTGCATTGCTACATGATGTGGGATTGACTCAGATACCCAAGAACATAGTATTAGCCAAGCAAAAGCTAACCGAAAAAGAGTATATTGTTTATAAAACTCATCCTGCAATAGGGCATGATATCATTAAAACAATCGGTGGCATAGATTCCTCTATTAACACTGGAGTGCTTGAACATCATGAACGTCTCGATGGCAAAGGATATCCAAGAGGAATCGCAAATCTGTCATTTGAAGGGCGTCTAATCGGATTAATTGATAGTTTTGACCAGTTAGTTAGCAGTGAAAAAGGTTACCGAAAGAAAAAAATGCCATTTGAGGCCATGCAAATCATACAGACTGAAACGCTTAAAGAAGCCAAGTTTGACAAAAAGATTTTCAAGGATTTTTGTCTGAGCCTATCAGACAAACTGAGATTGACCTAACGTTTGCGATGGCTGGATTGAGACATCTATCTACCATAATTCGGCATCCCCCAGATTTTTAGCTTCCCATGCGTTATATATCACGGGAAGCATGATCGGTTGGACCTGGCGATACAGTGACAGCAACGAGAAATTTTTCCTGGTCTGCAAATCAAGGGATAGGCGTACTGTATCAAACGACCCGTCTTAATTATTTTTATCGACCTTGGCGCAGCGTTGACTTCGACGACTCGCTCGGTAGTCAATTTTAGCACTGCGGGGTTCATGAAATGAGGGGTGCCCTCGGGAAGCTCTTCGGACGACACCGCGGCCGGAGGCGGAGGCAGGAGGGGCTCCATGGCCAGCATGCCGCGCAGCTGGTTGAGCAGCTCGGCGCGTTATTCTCGCATGAATTCGACCGTGTCGCCGCCGCGGAAAACACCGCTGCACCAACCGATCTTGTCCTACTCGCCATCTAGGACCTCTCAGTAGATTATGCCTTTTTTACACACCATCGTAACACAGTCTCGACTTGTTTCCAGGGAAGAACGGGAACGCCCCTAATTTCATCCCGAGATGCCGCCCCCGAACCCCGGCAGCTTGAATTTGAGCGTCACCTCGCCGGAGGCCGGGTCGACGTGCAGCATTCTGCCGTCCGGGGTCGAGGCCTCCAGCTTTCGGCCAGTCGCCATCTCCAGCAGCCCGCCGATGAAAGCCATGCCCGAATTCAGCACTTCCTCCATTTTCTCCGGACCGATCACCGGCTGAGCCGCAGCCACAGGGGCTGTTTCCGCCGCCTCCGGCAGGGCCGCGACCGCGCCTTCTTCGGCGGTGACGTCGACGACCCGTTCATCCGCCGCCTTCAGCGCTTCGGGGTTCATGAAATGAGGGGTGTCCTCGGGAAGCTCTTCGGATGGCATTTCGGCCGGGGGCGGCGGCAGGGGCTCCATGGCCAGCATGCCACGCAGCTGGTTGAGCAGCTCGGTTCGC
>JALOPB010000326.1 GCA_025454115.1 Desulfobacterales bacterium
CCGTGAAGACCCGATTTCGTAAAGCCCCTCGGGGTAAGGCGTCCGGAGATGGGCCAGGCTGAGATCGCCTCCCGGCAGACTTAACTTGACCTGGCCGCCGTGGTAGTGACCGGCGAGAGTCAGCGGTATGCGATGTCCCGCCGCCTCGGGAAAGATCTCGGGCCGGTGGGATAGCAGCAGCGTCGGTACGGCTGGGGCTATGCCCTGGAGAGCCGTTTCCAGGTCCGGCCGCCCCCAGCGCAGGTCGTCGATCCCGGCGACTGCGACGGGGCCTTCCCCCGTCTGGATCACCTGGTGTTCGTTCTGCAGCAGACGGATTCCGCTTTGTTCGAAAAGACGCCGATAGTAGCCGATCTCCCCGTACCAGTGTTCATGGTTTCCCATGGTGGCGAAGCTGCCGTAGCGTGCACGCACCCGCGCCATTTCCTCCACGAAGCCCGGAAAGAACACCGTTGAATTCGAGATGTAGTCGCCGGTGAGAACGAACAGCTCGGGCTGCAGGGCGATAACCTGATCGACGTAGTACCGCATCCTTTCGCGGGTCATGAAAATGCCGGCATGCACATCGGTAAGCTGCACCACCCTCAGCGGACTCCCGAACGCCAGGGTCAGCTCCGTCACCCCGTGGCTGCGCCCGGCCCACGCGGCGCCATACCCCGAAAGCAGGAAGGGTGCGGCAGCGAGCCCGCCAACGCCGGCTCTCAGAAAAAGGCGGCGGCCGGGGTTCGTCGGCGCATTCGCCTCCGGCCGCGACAACCGTCTGTAAATCCGGACCGCCGATCGCACTGCCCCTCCGATGAGCTGGGCGACGAGCAGAAGCAAGGCGGAGAAGATCGATCCGAAACTCCATACGGCCGGCGCATAGAAGAATACGGCCTGTGCCAGAGCAGGAGGGTCGACCCATGGAATGGGCGTGGTCATGACGTGCCAGTTGGCGGCGAACAAAACGCCGATGAAAAGACCGGCCAGCGCAACCGATCCCCGACGCCCAGGACCCCGCCAGGGTCGAATGGCTCGGCAGATGCGCCATAACAGATAGATCTGCGCAAACACGGCCAGACTGACGATGATTAAACGAAATGTTCCGAAGGGCATCGGGGCCATAGAAATGATCCAATTAGCTGTGCAGGGGCTTCTTAATCCCCGCCGCCGTCGAATTATCCGCCGAGTCGGGTGGTTGCATATGCTGGCAAGGTAATACCGGTCGATCGGTAGGCCAAGGTCTGCCTTGGAAAAGCAGAAACCGTCAATAGCCGGGATAGTGCCGCCACTGCCAATAGGCCGGATAGCCAAAGGGGTAAGGGTAAAATGGGTATGCTGGCGGGACAGCCGGCCTTCTCCAAAGATGCAGCTCCTGGGCGGTGATGACGGGATAACGGTAGTCGATTTCACCAAGGCGCCGCGCCTCGGAACCTCGGACTTCTCCTGCCACGGTCAGATCCCGGCCGGATTGATAAATGGCAGGGTCCAGAAATCGATCGACGACGACCAGAAACCGGCCTTCGGATTTATCCGTCAGGTGGGGTTCCCCGGACGAACTGATTGGCTTCTGAACGATTTCGATCTCAGTCTCTTTGGGTTTGGGCATCGTTTGGACGATGGTGCCTCCCAACAGGACGATCTTACCCCTGAACTCGTCCGGATTTGCGACTAGAGCGCTATAGGTCACATCCCGGTCTACCTGGTCCATGAGCTGGGTGGAAATCACCGGTGTGCAGGCGCCGAACAGAAACACCGGAATGCAAACCATCATGCCGATAAGAGCGGGTCGACCGGCGTTACGCCAGATTGCCTGTAGCCAGATGTTCATCGATGTCATTTCCCTGGCCTGAAATTAATTTCGAATGATCCACCTTACAAGGGCGCTATTTAGAAATCAATTGCAGCAGGGTTCCCAATCTCCAGCTTCAAGGCCAGATCCGATCATCTTCCGCCAACCGGGATTAAGCTATGGCAGCGCTATGCCGGCCTCCTTGGCCGCATCGCGGATATGGCGGACAAAGATCCGCGCGAAGGCATCGTTGGACCCCAAGCCCTTCAGCACCGGGAGGACCTGGTACTTCTTGGCGCTCAGCACGCTTTTCCAGGATTCCTCGTCGTCCCCGGCCATATCGTTGAGCGCGTGATCGCCGGCGACGATCATGAAAGGCTTCAACACCACCTTGCGGGTCTTGGATTTGGATTTTGCCTCGGCCAGCGCGTCCACCACCTCGTCGATCCCGGGATAGCCCTCTACCACACCGATGTAGGTCTTAACGTCCGGGTAACGCTCCTGCATCATCTTCTGCGCCTCGGCGTAGATGCCAGACGGCCAGTGTTCGTTGCCGTGGCCCATGTAGACCAGGGCGGCCTTCTCCTTCCGGGCAAGCTCCACGTCGTCCGCCAGGGTCTCCAGCGCTTTTCCCATATCCTTGGTGTAGTCGTAGCGCGGTCCGACCGTGCCGAGCGCGGGCCGGCCCAGGGCGATTTTAGCAAACGGCTTCCACTTGTCTTTCATCGTCCGGATCGAGCGCATGGCATCCACATACCGCGCCAGGTCGTGGGATTGCTCCATGAAAAAGATATGGGTCGGCTGGACGATGATGTTCCGATATCCGTCCTCCAAAAGCTCGCCGAACGTGTAGATGATGTTCTTGACGTAAAGAACCTCCTCCGGCACCCCCTCTGCGAGCCATTTCTTCGCTTCGGCCTGCCGCTCCTTCCACACCGATCGGATGATGTTGGACGTAAAGGTGATTTTGACGGGAACTCCCGGATAGGCCTCCTGGATTTTTTTCTGGATGTTGAGGATCGATTCCACCCCGGACGGCACCGTGGTCCCGAAACTCGCCAGGATGATGGCGGTCTTATCCTCCTTTTTCGACCCGTCGCCGTGAGCGGCCAGAACCAGGGACGGAACCATGATGCAAATAATAGCCGAAATGAAAATTTTTGAACTGAAATTGCTATGCATCTTAAATCCTCCTTCCATAGGACGTGTCGTCAAAAATTAAACTCAGCACACAGCATGCAGCCAACCCCGAAATACGGCTAACCGCTCAGCCGGAGGGTGCGGCCCATATCGTTCAACTCTCCGTCCTCCGTAAACATCGCCAGCTTGCATTCGATGTAATCCATGCCCTTTGCATTCAGCGACCACCAAGCGTCCAGGACATCGAAATGGCCTGTTCGTGTGGTGATGATCTCAACAGCTTGCGCTCCGGCGATTGAACCTTTCACGAACTTCTCCTTTTCTTCCGTCCAAGACGTTGGAGATTCACCGGCTGTGTATATAATGACTCCTCTTTTCACCTAAGCACCTCCTTTCGTTTCCGCATCAATAAAAAAAGCCCTTCAAGCACGAAGCTTGAAGGGCTGCACCCAGTTTGCTTAACCCTAAGCGGTATGCCAAGCTGCCCCTGTGACCACGCAGAAGCACGGCAAATATGGCTTCAGGCAGGTCTTCTGGCTCCCCCGCCCGTTCAGCAGCCTTCCCATTCCGCTTTTGCGGAAAAGTGGCCTAAAATAGCCAAACAGGTTCCCTTTTTTTCTCTAAAGGGCGGGGTTACAGCGGCGGGACCGCTCCCGGATTGCACGGGATTCCCTATTAAGCCGTAACGGCACCTTGAGGACTTCCATAATCCGAAGAAATTGTCCCTGTCAATAGATATCATTCAGCGATGCCGCCAATAAACCGTTTGAACGGGCCAAGTCCGCTTGTGCAAACCCTTTATCCATATGGCGATTATCCGTATAAAAGAATCTAATATTTCAGCCAGCCGATCATTCTCTGCGCGATTTCTGTCCATCTGAGGAGAACCCCCCGCAGCCCCCTTGACACCCGCATCCCGTGCACCCGCAGCTACCGGCCTTGTCTGCTCCTCCCTTTAGCTTTCGGTAGAAACTGTGCCCGCCAGCAGGAAGGCCATTAGAGTGTTGAACACCACCGAGAAAGCCCCCCACTTCCAGGAGCCGGCCTCACGAGTGATGCAGACAACGGCCACAAAACAGGGCGCGTAGAAGATGGTGAACACGATCAGGCTTAGGGCCGTCAAGGCGCTCCATCCGGGAGTCTCGGCCAGCTTCTCGGAAAGCGGGCCGCTTTCTTCCGGATCGACCTCTCCCATGGAATAGGCCGTGCCTAACGTCGACACCACTACCTCCTTGGCGCAGTCGAAACCGGCCAGCCGGGTGACGCTCTCCAAGGCGGTTCCCAACCGGCCGGCGATGGAATGGCGCAGCCCGGCTTCAGCTTTCCGCCCGTCTATCGTAAGCAACCGCTCCTTGAGCGCCAGGGCTTCGGCCGAAAGCTCGGCGTCATCTTCCGCCGACTCGAGCTCGTGCGCCACGGCCCCCGGGGCCGCCGCCAATTCGACCGCCCGCTGCTCCTCGAACTGCGCAAGGATGGCGTCGGGCAGCTGCGGAAAGGTCATCAAGGCCCAGAGCAAAATCGAAATCGAAAGGATCACGGTGCCGGCTTTCTTGATGTACTGCCAGGTCCGTTCCCAGGTGTGGATAAACAGCCCTTTGAATGTGGGCAGGCGGTAAGGCGGGAGCTCCATGACGAACGGTGTGGACGCCCCCTTGATCACGGTGATTCATCAGGGCCGCGTGGCTGGAGAAAAAAGCCGCCACAAGCAGCGCGAACACCGGCAGCTTGGCGCCGCAGTTCATGAAGGGGGCTGTCAGCAGGGTGGCCAGCCGCTCACGCTGCGACTTGAGCGTCCGGGTGGCCATGACCCCCGGCACGGCGCAGCCGCCGGCGATGCCGCCGGATACGATGAACGCCATGACCGAGCTGCCGTGCAGCCCGAACATCCGGAAGACCCGGTCCAGCATGTAGGCCACCCGCGCGAGATAGCCGGAGTCCTCCAGCAGCGCGATGCCGAAAAACATGAACAGGATCAGCGGGGTGAACCCGAGCACCCCGCCGACGCCGTCGATGATGCCGGATTTCAGGAGCGATTTGAGCA
>JALOPB010000055.1 GCA_025454115.1 Desulfobacterales bacterium
TCACGCGATCTTTTTGAGGACGCGCGGCAGCAGCGATGCGCCGTTCGACCATTTGAACGTCAGTCTGGCAGTCGGGGATGATGTCCTGCGGGTGGGGCACAATCGGCAGCTGGTAGCCGACGCGCTGGATGCTCCCGAACTGGTCTTCGTGCGTCAGGTTCACGGCGTCGGTGTGCGGGTGGTCGACGACCGGCCGGCCGGTGATGCCGCGGCTTTGCCGGAAGCCGACGTTCTGATCACGGATCGGGCGGGAAAGTTTCTGGTGGTGCAGGTCGCCGATTGCCAGGCCATCCTGATGTACGATCCCGTTCGCCGGGTGGCGGCCAATGTTCACTGCGGCTGGCGCGGCAGCGTGGCCGATGTGGCCGGGCGCACGGTGAAAACGCTGCACGACGGGTTCGGATGTGAGCCGAAGGATCTCGGCCCGTCCCTCGGGCCCTGCTGCGCCGAGTTCGTCAATTATCGTGAGGAAATCCCACCGCGGCTATGGGGCTACCGGCGCGACACCGTTTACTTTGATTTCTGGGCCATGACCCGCGATCAGCTGATCGCGGCCGGTGTGCGTGGCGAGCACATTGAGACCAGTGGACTGTGCACCCGCTGCAACACCGACCGGTTTTTTTCATATCGTGGAGAGAAACGGACCGGGCGGTTCCCGGCGGTGATTGGATTGAAATATGATTCAAACCGTTGCTACCGTACTTCATAACACCCAACTGGCTTCATGCTATGGACGTATCGGTCTGGCCTGCAAGGGTGCTTTTGCCCTGGCTAAACCCGGCCAGTTTGTGATGCTGGGCTTCCCGGAAACCATCCATCCGCTGATTCGGCGACCGTTCTCCATTCATCGGCTGCTGACTGCCAACGGGTCCTTGCGCGGAATCGAACTGCTTTACAAAACAGTGGGGACGGCGACGCGGCGGCTGTCGCGGTTGGCGGTGGGGGAGCCCGTCAGCCTGCTGGGGCCGCTGGGAAGCGCTTTTGTTCTGCCGGCGGGGGCAGGCCGCATATATCTGGCCGCCGGTGGAGTGGGCATCGCACCGCTGCTGTTTTTTGCCGAACATCTGGCGGGCAATCAGCTGCGAGCGATCGAATGTCGGCTATTTTTGGGGGGACGCAGCCGGGAGGACCTTCTATGCGCCGAAGATTTCGATAAGCTGGGCATCGCCGTCGTGCCGACCACCGACGATGGAAGCTGCGGTGATCAATGCCGGGTGACGACTCCGCTGGAAGATGCCATCCGTTTGGCGCCTCCGGATCTGGTGCTGGCCTGCGGCCCGCGCGAGATGCTGGCCTGCGTTCTGGGCATCGTGCGGCAGCACGGCATTGCCTGCCAGGTTTCCATCGAGACCATGATGGCTTGCGGCATGGGCGCGTGTCTCGGCTGCGCGGTCAAGGGGCATCGGGACGAAACGCGTTTTTTACACGCCTGCATGGATGGACCGGTGTTCGACGCCGATGAGATCGAACTGTAGATTAAGTTTGGCGTTGACTTGATCGAGACGATATGTTAGGTGCAGTCGTTCAATTCCGGCGACGCGCCGAAGAGGCTCCATTTTGTATGAAGCGTGAGACCAGACGGGCGTGGCGAGAGCTGGCGTATTACAGCAGCCTGGGATTTTCCGTGGCGCTCTCGATCGTCATCGGGCTTGCGGTGGGGGTCTACCTGGATCGGCGGTTTGATACATCTCCCTGGTGCTTGCTGGTTTTTTTGGTTTTGGGTATTGCCGCCGGATTTCGTAACATCGGGCATGCGATTCGAAAGAGCCGCAACCTTTGAGCCGCATGCGGACCGATTCACTTGTGCCGACGCCGTGCAGATTCAACAACGCATATTGCAGTTCGTCACCCGCGCCAATTGGGTCATCCTGATCGGGGCAACGGCGGCGGGGACCGCGGTGGCACCGCCGGATTTCGCACTGGGTATTCTATGCGGCGGATTGATCGTCACCGTCAATTTCTACCTGCTGGCCAAGACGCTGCGGCGCGCGCTGACGCCGCCCCATCTGGCTTCGCACAACGCGGTGATCGCCAAGTATTATCTGCGCTTCATGGCCAGTGCGTTCGTCATTTTTTTGCTGATTGCTGGCGGCGTGGTGAATCCGCTGGGGCTTGTCATCGGTCTTTCGGTTGTGGTAGTGAGCATCATCCTAGCGACCATTCGTGAAGTGAAAAAAATCATCTTTAAGGAGGCGGTCTAAGGATGGAACACCCCTATCTGTTTCTGCCCAAGGTTTTCGAACTCTTCGGTCTGGGGCATTTCGCGAATGCCTATCCTCACGTGGTCTACTCCTGGCTGGTTCTCTTGATCAGGCCCAGAACTTTTTTGAGGTGGTGGTCTCGGGGATGGAGGAGTTCATGGTGGATGTGACCGGCGAGGAGGGGCGGTGGTTCTTTCCGCTGGTCGGAACGATTTTCCTCTACATCGTCACCTGCAACCTGATCGGGCTCATCCCGGGGTTCTTTCCACCGACCGCGAGCATCAACACCACGCTGTCCTGTGCGCTGGTGTCCTTCGCGTTCACGCACTTTATCGGGATCAAGTACCACGGCGTTAAATACATCAAGCACTTTCTGGGGCCCATCTGGTGGATGATCCCCATCATCTTCCCGATCGAATTGATCGGCCACCTGGCCCGCATCATGTCGCTGTCCTTCCGGTTATTCGGAAACATGATGGGGCATGAGCTGGTTCTCATGATCCTGTTCATGCTGGCAGGTGCCTTCTTCGCGCCGCTGCCGATCATGGCCATGGGGATTTTCGTATCATTTGTTCAGGCCTTTGTGTTCTTTTTGCTGTCGATCATGTATTTCAGCGGTGCGATGGAACATGCGCACTGATCACTGATCAGCACGGATCGATGCGTTCGCGGCTGATGCGCGTTTAATGGGAGCCTGGAAGAAGCCCCATCACATACCCATCCAAAGGAGGAAGACAAACGTATGGAAGCCAAAGCATTGGAGTTCTTCATCGCCTGTGTGACTGCCGCCGGTTTTGGAATTGCGATCGCCGCTTTCGGCTGCGGCATTGCCCAGGGGCTTGGTCTGAGGTCTGCCGTCGAGGGCATCGCCCGGAACCCGGAGTCCTCCGGTAAGGTCACCGTGACCATGCTGATCGGTCTGGCTCTGATCGAGTCGCTTTGTATTTATGCGCTGGTCGTTGCGCTGATTCTTATCTTTGCGCATCCCCAGGCCACAGCCATTGCCAAGCTGTTCATGAAGTAATCGGTAATTCAGCAGCTAAAAGGCCCGCGGAAGACCTTCCGCGGGCCTTTTTTATTAGAAGCGATCATAACCTCTCGCGCGGTTCATGCGGCGTGCGCCGTCAGGATCTTTTTGAGGTACTGCCCGGTCCATGATCGTGGATTGGCGGCAAGCGCCTCGGGCGATCCGCAACCGACCAGCTGCCCGCCGTCCTCACCGGCGCCAGGACCCAGGTCGATCAGATAATCGGTCGTCTTGATCACATCCAGGTTATGCTCGATCACCACCACCGTGTTACCGGCGTCGACGAGTTGGTTGAGAACGCCCAGCAGCCGGCGGATATCGTCCGCATGCAGGCCGGTGGTGGGCTCGTCTAATACATAAAGGGCCTGGCCGCTGCCCTTGCGGCTGAGTTCGCGCGAAAGTTTGACGCGCTGAGCCTCGCCACCGGAAAGCGTGGTCGCCGCCTGACCGATCGGAACGTAGCCAAGCCCCGCTTCGGAAAGCGTGTGCAGCTTGTCCCGGATGGGGCCGATGCGGCCGAAGAACGTCATGCCCTGATCCACGGTCATGTCGAGCACATCGGCAATCGACCGGCCTTTGTACTGGACTTCCAGGGTTTCCCGGTTGTACCGCCGACCGCCGCACACATCGCAGGCGACATAGACATCCGGCAGAAAATGCATTTCGATCCGCAGCGTGCCGTCGCCCTGGCAGGCCTCACAGCGCCCGCCCTTGACGTTGAAGCTGAAACGGCCGGCCTTGTAGCCGCGCATGCGGGAGTCAGGGGTGCGCGCAAACAGCTCGCGAATGAAACCGAAAAGCCCGGTGTAGGTGCCGGGGTTGGAGCGCGGCGTCCGGCCGATGGGCGTCTGGTCGATATGGATGACCTGGCGGATATGCTCCATGCCCTCCAGCCGGCGGTAGGCGCCGGCGCTGAGCCGGGACCGGTTGAGATGTTGAAACACGGCCGGGTAGAGCGTTTCGATGATCAGCGAAGATTTTCCGGACCCCGAGACGCCGGTAACGCCGATCAGGCACCCCAGGGGGAATTCGACCGTGATGTTTTTCAGATTGTTCTGGGAGGCGCCGGTCAGGATCAGCCGCGCGCCTGACCCGGAACGGCGCCGGGGCGGGATGTCGATGGACGCGCGGCCCGAAAGGTATTGGCCGGTCAGCGACGTCGGGTCCTGCATCAGCTTGAGGGGGGGGCCGGCGAAGACCACCCGGCCGCCGTGGATGCCGGCGCCGGGTCCCATGTCGATCACGAAATCGGCCTCCCGGATGGTGTCTTCATCATGCTCGACGACCAGGACGGTGTTGCCCAGGTCGCGCAGCCGCAGCAGGGCATCGAGCAGCCGGCGGTGGTCGCGCGGGTGCAGTCCGATGCTGGGCTCGTCCAGAACGTAAAGCACGCCGGTCAGCTTGGATCCGATCTGGGTGGCCAGTCGGATGCGCTGGCTTTCGCCGCCGGAAAGGGTTTGGGCGCTGCGGTCCATCGTAAGATACGGAAGTCCGACGTTCTCCAAGAAACCCAGACGATCCGATATTTCTCTGAGAAGCCGGTGGGCGACGCGTTGGCGCTGGCCCTCGAAGGACAGGCTCATGCAGAAATGGCGGGCCTGCGCGACGGTCATGGCGCAAAAACTGGAGATGCTCACACCCTGCAGCCGGACGGCACGGCTGGCCGGATTGAGCTTTGCGCCGCCGCATTCCGGGCAGGGTTTGAATTTCATAAAGCGCTTGATATCCGCGCGCATCGCATCCGAGTCGGTCTCACGGTAACGGCGCTCGAGATTCGGAATGACTCCCTCGAAGGGGCGCTGATAGCGTGTGCGGGTCGCCCCCCGGTCAAAGAAATAGGTGATGGGCTCCTCCCCGGAGCCGTAAAGGAGCACGCGCCGAAAGCCCTCGGACAGATCGGCAAACGGGGTGTAAATGGTGGTCCCGTAGTGGGCGGTCAGCGCCTCCAGGAAATCGATGAAATGCACGCTGGTGCGCTGCGCCCAGGCGGCCACCGCCCCCTCGCGCAGGGACAGACGCGGGTCGGGGACGATCAGGTCGGGGTCGAACTCGGTGGTGGATCCGAGGCCGCTGCACTTCGGACAAGCGCCATGGGGTGAATTGAAGGAGAAACTGGCCGGCGTGAGTTCCGGATGGCGGATGCCGCAGGCCGAGCAGACCGAAGCCTCGTTGAACCGGATGGGTTCGCGGTCGGCCACATCCACGATGATGTTGCCGTTGCCATGCGCCAGCGCCAATTCCAGCGAATCCGCAAGTCGATTTCGGATGGAGGGTTTTATAACGAGACGGTCGACTACCACTTCAATGCGGTGGGACTGCCGGCTGAGCGGTGGGACGGCTTCGTCCAGATCCAGAGTGGCCCCATCGATCCGGACGCGGGCAAATCCTTCTTTCTTGAGACGTTTGAGCAGATTGGCACCAGATCCTTTGCCGCTGGTGACAACCGGCGCCAGGATGATGATGCGGTCTCCTTCTTTGAGCGACATAACCCGGTCCACCATCTGGTCGATGGTCCAGGAAGCGATCGGGCGGCCGCACTGTGGGCAGTGAGGTTGACCGATGCGGGCATAGAGAAGGCGCAGGTAGTCATAGATTTCGGTTACCGTGCCGACCGTTGACCGTGGGTTGTGGCTGGCTGTCTTTTGTTCGATGGCAATGGCCGGGGAAAGGCCTTCAATTAAATCGACATCCGGCTTTTCGAGACGTTCGAGGAATTGGCGGGCATAAGCCGAGATCGACTCGACGTAGCGACGTTGCCCCTCGGCGTAGAGGGTGTCGAAGGCCAGCGTGGATTTACCGGACCCCGAGAGTCCCGTTATCACAGTCAGTCGATTGCGCGGGATCTCCACATCAATGTTTTTCAAATTGTGCTGGCGTGCCCCACGAATAATGATCGCCTCATTAGGTGTCATTGCTCAAGATCCCGATAGCCGTCCGCATGGTTGGCTCTGAGAACATCTGGAATGATTTGGAAAAACCGTCTATAATCCCTTTAGACCCGCGATAATTAAGATCCGTAGCGCCGGCTGCTTTTGCCAACCCTTGATCCTCAACGGTTTGGAAGGACCCCCTCAACGTAGAACCAACAGGGCTGTGCTCCCCGCCGGGCAGTCGCTTTTGCTTATCACATAATTCCATTAATTTCAGTAGGTTTTTTAAGTTGATGCGTTAACCTCCGTCAGTCGTTTAGGGTCCTATCGTGGATCTTATGGCGCTTATCGAGGTGAAGGCATTACCCGGGTGGCAGGTATGTCGCATCGTCGCTCTTTCGGCTATCAACAATTTAAAAATTGTAGAAAATAGAAGATAAATGAAGAATTCGGAAGATGTCTCCCGAGACGAGCTTACTCGGAAAGGGTTGGATTCCCCGAAATTGTTTGAAAATCTAACAATTCGCCGGGAGGTTCTCATTCAGCCCTAATTTGCGTTCGTTAAAATATTAAAACATGATAACAGAGAGATATAAATTGTTCATAACCACAGGCACGAGAAGCGCAAATGCCAGAAATTCAGGTTTGACTTTACTCCGGCCACTGGCTTAAAACGCTGCCTCATGATTGGTCGAGCATCACTCGGTGCGCCGGGTCCTGCCCCCCTTTCGAATCCTCTCTAACCTCTATTTGTCCCGGCCCGATACGTTCAGGGGCGGGCGGTTAAACCAGACAGCACAGAATCGTCGATGGACAAGGCCTGGAAAGAAATTAAAGCAAGCCTCAAGAAGCGGATTCCGGCGCATAGCTTTCGCATGTGGATCGAGCCGCTTGAACTGCACCGTGGAGATGGTGAATGGGCGATTACCTGCCCGAACGCTTTTTCCCGAAAGCGAGTCCAGGACCATTTCGGAGCGTTGATCGAAACGGAGTTGCGGCGGGTTCTCGGTGAGGCTGTCGGCTGTGTGAACTATCATGTGGCCGGCCGTCGGAATGGACATCGGCTCGGCCTCGAGGCCCATTTGCAGTTGCCGTTGCCCAGCGAAACCATCCGCCCCCACAACGGCCGCCTGCTGCGGAAGGATTTTACTTTTGATCACTTCGTCGTGGGTGCCAACAACGACTTCGCTTATTCGGCATCGCTTTCCCTGGCCACGCAACGTGAATGCCGCCAGCCTGCACTGTTTTTGCTGGCTGGAACGGGACTCGGCAAAAGCCATCTGTCCCAAGCAATTGGCCACCACATTCTGGATCAAACGCCGGATGAGCGTGTGTATTACATGACGGCTGAAGATTTCAGCAACGAGATGGTTCAGGCCTATCGTCACGATTCAATCGATAAATTCAAGACCAAATACCGGCAGCATTGCGACGTGCTGTTGATCGAGGACGTGCACTACCTGAGCGGGAAAGAGCGCACGCAGATCGAACTGGCCATGACCCTGGACACGCTGTATGAGGCCGGCAAGCGTATCATATTCTCCAGCAGTTGCCTGCCGTCGGACATCCCCAAGCTGCACGAGAAGCTGCGATCCCGATTTTCCTGCGGTCTGATCTCCGCCATCGAACCCCCGAATTACCGTACACGGGTGCGTATTCTGCAGAAAAAAGCCAGCCTGCATAATTACCACGTGCCGGAGCCGGTGATCAGCTACCTGGCTGCGGAATTGGTGGGTGACGTGCGCCAGCTCGAAAGCGGTTTAAGCGGAGTAGCCGCCAAGTCTTCCCTATTGGGGGCGCCGATTAATCTGGCGCTGGCCGAAAGTGTCGTCAAACATATCGCCAGTCAGCGCCAGAAAATCACGCTGGAGGTGATCAAGACGCTCGTCTGTAAATATTACAGCGTCTCCCTGGCGGATCTGGTTTCGCGCTCGCGCAAGCAGAATCTTGTTCGACCGCGTCAGATGGCTATTTATTTGTCACGCCGTTTCACGGACTCTCCCCTTCAAACCATCGGCAAGACGTTCAACCGCTACCATGCGACTGCGTTGCATTCGATTCATTGCATTGAAAAAGGACTGAAGTCGGACAGCGCCATCCGGCAACAAGTGGAGTTCTTCCGCCAGAAGTTGGAATCCGGAAAGCTTAATTAGGCCGATCGCAACTGGGCGCAAAGTTCAGACCTGTGCGCCGACGTCAAGCTCCTATTGGAAGGTCAGCAGCTGGTCATCCCCCGCCGCCGGCTCATCAAGAACCTCCAAGAATATCGCCTGATCGCGCTCAATGGCGCAGCGGATCCGAATTGCACAATATTTGCGGCAGACCGGGTCATCAGACTGGAAGCCTCCGAAACACCCGAGGGGGGTGGTGGCCGATGAGCGGTGAATGCCTCCCTTTTTCATCAACGGGTCCTCCCTCCCATGAGGTCGAGCAAGTCGGTATGAATGCGACCGTTGGTCGCCAGAATTTCCCGGCCGTCGGGTTTGAGCGGCCGGTTTGAAAAATCAGTGGTTCTGCCGCCGGCTTCGCGCACGATCAGCGCTCCGGCGGCCATGTCCCAGGGCTGTAACCGATCCTCCCAATAACCGGCAAACCGTCCGCAGGCCACGAAACACAAGTCCAGCGCTGCTGAGCCAAAGCGGCGGATCCCCCGTGACGCTTTCAGGCAGCGCAACAGCCGATCGGCCATGGCGTCGAACCCGTGCGAGCGGTCGTAAGGAAAACCGGTGGCCAGCAGGCTGTCCGCAATTCGAATTTCCGGGCTGACGCCGATCGGCTCGCCGTTTAAAAGAGCACCTTTTCCGGCTTGCGCCGTAAACAGCTCGCCACTGACCGGATTCAGCACCACTCCCGCCAGGACGCTATCTGCGCGGGCGAAAGCGATGGAGACGGCATAGAAAGGAACTTGATGCGCGTAATTGACGGTCCCGTCCAGAGGGTCCACTATCCAGCGCTCATCCGATGCTCCGGGCTGCGGTCCGCTTTCCTCGGCGATAATGCCGTGTTGTGGATAAGCGGACCGGATTGTTCGGATAATCGCCTTTTCAGCAGCAATGTCCGCGTCCGTGACCAGATCGTTGGGCCCTTTTGAGTCGATCGAGCTTAGCTGCTTCCATCGGGAGCGCAGTACGTCCGCACTTTCATAAGCAGCCCGAACCGCTACCCGAAGTATGTGATCGAGATCCATAGGCAGATCACGTTATATCGGTTCAAGGATTCCTGTCAACCCCTATCGGTTGTGGTTGATCGGGGTTGCGGAACGGTCAGTCAGCCCCGCCGGTTCCAGCTTAATCCCCTTTTTCGAGGGCGGTTCCATCCACGCAGCTCGGCGCCACGGAAGCGGTTGTCTGCTCCGCAATGGATGTGATCATGGCGTGCATGGCCGCAACGAGCGGGGGCAGAGTCGAAGGGTCTCGAGCGGAAACGGCGACGCCCCCATACCGGAAGGCTGTGTTCTGGGCCAGATCCGGCGGTACCCGGTCGCGTTTGTTGAATACGTTGAGGCAGGCCTTGGCGCCGAGTTTCAGATCGTCGATGATGGCTTCGACCGCCCGGATCTGGTCTTCAAAGCGCGGGTTGCTGAGATCCACGACATGCAGCAGCAGATCGGCGCTTTCCAGCTCCTCCAGGGTTGCGCGGAAGGCTACCATCAAGTCGTGGGGCAGGTCGCGAATGAATCCCACGGTATCCGTGATGACCACCTCGATATCCTTCGGGAACCGCAATCGCCGGCTGGATGGATCCAGCGTTGCGAACAGGCGCTCCTCCGCCAACACCCGACTGTGCGTGAGGCTGTTGAGCAGGGTGCTCTTGCCGGCGTTGGTGTAGCCGATGATCGAGATCACCGGAATCCTCTTTTTGTCGCGTTTGGCGCGCAGCTGCCGACGGTGGCGGCGCACGTCCTCCAGCGCGCCTTCGAGCTGTGCGATCCGCCGGCGCACCTGGCGCCGATCGATTTCGAGCTTGGTTTCGCCGGGACCCCGGCCGCCGATGCCGCCTGCCAGGCGGGATAGGGCGGTACCCTTGCCGACCAGCCGAGGCAGCAGATACTTGAGCTGGGCCAGTTCCACCTGGAGCTTGCCCTCGCGCGACCGGGCGCGCTGGGCGAATATGTCCAGGATCAGTTGGGTGCGGTCGATGACTCTCAACTCCGTCTGGTCGGTGATGGAGCGGATCTGGGATGGGTTCAGCTCCTGGTCGAAAATCAGGATGGTAGCCGCCTCCTGAAGGGCATGAATCGTCAATTCCTGAAGTTTGCCGGTACCGATCAGGTAACGATGGTCCACTTTTTCCCGTTGCTGGATTACGGAGCCGGCGATCTCGATCCCTGCCGAGCGGGCGAGTTCCCTCAATTCGGCGATGGACTCCTCGGACTGGCGCCGGGGAACAGCGGAGACGCTGACCAGCAGGGCCCGATCACGGGTGAACCCGGCCGCACGGCCCGTCATCACCCGTTGCAGTTCGTCTTCCAGCGCCTGGATCAGTGCCAGGCAGTCGAGGTTCAGCGCATTCGGCGCCAGGTCCGGCAGCAATCGATGGGGAAGGCGCTCAGACGCACCCGGAAGCACGTGGGCGGCATACACCCGGCGCGGCAGCCCGTCGGATCCCATCCCGATTGCGGCCATTACGTCGAGGCGGAGCAGCGCGAGGTCGGTCAGGTCGTCGCGGGTGAGCGGTTCTTCGCTGAGGTGGGTGTGGATGCAACGCAAGCCGTTGAGTCGCCCTGGGGCAGCCTGGTATTCGGCCGTGGTGGGAATGACGATCTTCTTGGGGTCGCCCACCACCACGAAGGCAATCCGTCCCTGCCGGTTCACCAGCAGGCCGATCTGTCGGCGGATTTCGTGGGACAGCAGGCTGAGATCCCGGGCAAGCTCAGGGGTGATCAAAACCTCCGGCGGGACACGCCGGCGGTAGAGGTTCTCCATCCTTCGGAGCTGGCTGGGCTTCAGACCGGCGACATGACCGAACAACCTCTTCATTCGTTTTAGAGCGACGCCTCCTTAATTATTGCTGCTGCCGGTAACCAGTTACGGCTGGAGCCGGCGCCCGGCGCAGCGAGGGTTTCAGCCGCGGAGCGTCCCAGCGATGGTTACGCCGTTCCGCGCATCGCCTCGGGGGCCATATTCTCAAAGCGGGTGTAGGCGGACAGGAAGGTCAGGAGCACGTCGCCGATGGGCCCGTTGCGCTGTTTGGCGAGGATGACCTCGGCGGTGCCTTTGTGGGGATTGGTCTCCTCTTTGTTGTAGACTTCATCCCGGTAGATGAAAGCCACCACGTCGGCGTCCTGTTCGAGGGCGCCGGACTCCCGCAGATCCGATAGGCGGGGCCGCTTGTCGTTGCGTTGCTCCAGCATGCGGTTCAGCTGGGAAAGGGCGACGACGGGCAGGTGAATTTCCTTCGCCAGGGCCTTCAACGACCGAGAAATCTCCGAGATTTCGAGGTCGCGTCGTTCGGCGCTGGCCCGGCCCTGCATGAGCTGCAGATAGTCGATCACAATCAACCCGATGTTTTTATCCATCTTCAAGCGGCGGGCCTTGGCGCGCACTTCCATCGCCGACAGGCTCGGCGAGTCGTCGATGAAGATCGGAGCGGCGGAAAGCACGCCGGCTGCGTCCGTCAGGCGCTCCCAGTCCTCCATGCTGAAAAAGCCGCTGCGCAGCCGCGACGAATCGATGCGCGCCTCGGCGCACAGCAGGCGCAGGGACAGCTGTTCCTTGGACATTTCCAAAGAAAAAACGGCGACCGGCACGCCAGCATCAACGGCCGCATTCCGGGCGATGTTCAACGCCAGAGCGGTTTTGCCCATGCTCGGCCGGGCTGCCAGGATGATCAGGTCGGAGTTTTGCAACCCTGACGTCAGATTGTCGAGTTGGGTGAATCCGGTGGGGACGCCGGTCACCAGACTCTTGTTTTTTTGTTTTTCCTCTAGAAAGTCGATGTTGCTGTCGATGAGCTTGCTGAGGGGATAAAACGCCTGGCGAGCCTTCTTGTCCGTGATCTCGAAGATCGCCGCCTCGGCGAAATCGACGATGTCGTCCGTACCGCCCTGTTCCTGGAAGCAGCGTTTGGTGATCGCGTTGGCCTTCTCGATCAGCCGGCGCAGTACCGCCTTGTCGTGGACGATCCGGGCATAGTGCTGGGCGTTCACGGCCAGGGGCACGGCGTCCAACAAGCGCGCCAGATACGCGGCCCCGCCGACGGCTTCGAGCTGCCCCTTTTCCTTCAAGCTGTTGTTGAGGGTGATGACGTCCACCGGCTCGCCGCGGTCGAACAGATCGCTCATCGCCGCAAAAATTCTTTGGTGAGCCGTGCGGTAGAAATCCGCCGGTGCTAGGATCTCCACCACCTCCAGGAGTGCGGTGTTGTCGACCAGAATGGCGCTGAGCAGCGACTCTTCGGCCTCGATGTGCTGAGGCGGAACATGGAGCAGCTCGGCGTCCTTGGCGGCGGGGTGTTCCTTTTCAGCCATGGGTGTGTCCGGTTGCTAAGCTGGGAGATTCCGACTTCCCGACAGAGAGTCTGCCGGGCGCCGGCCGCAACCGTCCGCCCGTGCGCCGGTTGCCCAATGGATCCGAGCCCGAGGCATTCAGCCTTCGCTGACCACGTCCAGCGTGATTTCCGGCTCAACGCCCTTGTAGACACGGATGGGGATTTTGAAGCTGCCCAACTGTTTGATGGGCTCGGTCAGCAGAACCATACGCTTCTCGACCACGATGTTCTGAGCGGCCAGGGCATCCATGATGTCACGCACCGCCACGGATCCGTAAAGGCGGTCTTCCTCGGCCACCTTGGCGACGATCCGGCAGACAACGCCCTCGAGTTTTTGCGCCATTTCTTCGGCCAGCTTCCGCTCTTTGGCGATCTGCAATTCGAACTTGGCCTTCTCGGATTCCAGGCGTTTCCGGTTTTCCGGGGTGGCCGTGAGGGCCTTTTTCTGCGGCAGCAGAAAATTGCGGGCGTAACCCGCCTTGACTTCGACCTCGCTGCCGATGATGCCCAGGGATTCGATGGTTTGGGTGAGAATCACTCGCATAGGATATCCTCCACAGGCTTGCGCCGTCAACTCGGCGCAAGCGGTTTTTCCAGTTTTCGAAAGTTGAACCACGTGTCGAAGAAGCCGACGCCAACCACGGCCAACATGACCACCTGTTGGACGGCGATCAATCCGTAAAGCACGACGCGCGCAACCCGCGGGATCTGTTTCTTCTGGAAGAAATAGGCTACGATCGCCATTCCCTGGAAGAAATAAATCACCATGAATACGATCAGGCCGTTCAGCCCGAGCAGCTTAGCGCCGATGCTCGGCACCAACAGAAGCGCGCCTGATCCGATCACTCCCCACACCATCGGCTCCGGAGCCTTCCACCGATCCAGCGGCCCGTAGTCGGGAAAAGGCAACCCCTGCCGCTGGCACAGGCGTCGCGATGTCAGCAGGCAGATCCACGTCACCATCAAGGTCGATCCGATCACCAGGGCGGGCATGATGCCCACCAGCACCCGCTGGATGACCTCCAGCGAGCCCTCTAAAAACTCAAGCTGATCCTGGGAAAGCCCCATTTGCCGGTAAAGCACCAGGCTCAGTTCCAGGTGCTGGCGGATGCTCTCTGAGGCCGTGGCCAGTGGGCCCTGCCCGGTCCACAGGCTGGCGACCAGAATCCCGCCGATGCTGGCCAGGATGACGGCGACGCAAACGGCGGCCACGGTTTTTTCCAGCGACCTCTGGCGTTCCATGAACTCGCCCAGAACAACGCCGATCAGCAGCAGCACTCCGAAAAACAGTGCTTCCAGGGGGCCGCTCAGCCACCAGGCGCATACCAGCGCCGCCAGCGCAATAACCCTGGCTGCCGGCCGGCCGAGCCTGGCTCGAAAGACGATCAACGGTACCGGAATAAATGCCGATCCGATCAGGCCGACCATCGGCACCATCGTGCATACCGCAACGGCCAGACAGGTGATCACGACGCCGGTGGCAAGATCTTTGTTCATTTACCCATTGCAGGGGCCGAAGACGAGCAGCCGGTCGGATGCGCAGGCAAGAACTTTCAGCCCTGGTCCATGGATCCGACAAAGGGCAGCAGGGCGATCGTCCGGGCGCGTTTGATGGCATGGGTGAGCGTCCGCTGGTGACGGGCGCAACAACCGGAGATCCGCTTCGGAATGATCTTGCCGCGCTCGGTGATGAAATACCGTAGCATGCGCGGATCCTTATAGTCGATGACCAGGCTGCTGTCAGCGCAAAATCGGCATACTTTCCGCCGGTGAAAGACGCGACGCTTGCGTTTGGGGGCGGTGGACGGCCGGGAATCTCGATGATTGGGTGCGGGCATGGGTTAAGCCTCCTGTTGAATTTCCGCGGAATCGGTCGGTTGGGATTCGGCGGCGGCAGCCGCTTCGACGGGAGCCGCAGGAGCGGTCTCGGCGGGCTTCTGAGCCTGAGCCTGAGCCTCAGCCTCGGCCTTGGCCATCTCTTCCTTGATTTTTTCGATGTTCGGGCTCGGATCGAGCAGTACCGACATGTGCTTCAGCACGCGCTCGTCGATGCGGAAGAACCGCTCCATCTCATTGACCAGTTGACCCGTGCCGCCGAAATCGAAGCGCACATAATAGCCGCGCTCCTTCTTGGCGACGGTGTAGGCCAATTTCCGTGAACCCCACTCATCGATGCGGATGAGGAACCCGCCCATGTGGGACAGGATGTCCTTCACTCTCTCGATAACCGGCAGACGTTGCTCCACGGAGAGATCCGGATCTAAAATAATAAAGGTTTCGTACCGTCGCATAACTCCTCCTTTCGGGTATCAAGCCCTGGAGTCCGGCTCCAGAGCAAGGATGGACAGACGATCATTATGAATAAATAAAAAATTTATTTAATACCAGCTGATTCCGCTCAGGTCAACAAAATTTTCAGGAAGGGGTGCAATTCCAACGTACGCGGAAAAAAAGAGACTTGCACGCTAGCGTTCAAGTCGGGTTGGTGGGCTGCACTGGAATCGAACCAGTAACCTACTGATTAAGAGTCAACTTCGATCAAATCAGAAGGTCGTGATCGATTTTCCGCGAGGAATCGACTAAAATGATTAATTAAGATTCCAGCACATTAACCCTAAGACCCTTCTGTTGGTTTTCACCCAGTTTACTTTTTTTTAACTTCGATTAGAAGCGTTTTGGGCAAAATTTGGGCAAAGCAGCCTGCGGAATCTTAGCGGTCAATCAGGTCCCGTAATATGGCCGAAAACCAAC
>JALOPB010000327.1 GCA_025454115.1 Desulfobacterales bacterium
CCACCAGCCTTTGCGGACGTGATTGCGTTTTTCTTCTTCAGCCAGTTTCTTGAGCTTGTAAGCGGAATCCCGTAAGACGCCATAGAGAATCCCGCAGCCGTTGTCTTCGCGGTCCGCTTCGCCGCGGTTTGCCAGTTGAATCATTTCTTCCGTCAATTCCAACGTCTTGACGATATGAAGATTGCAGGGTCTCACGGCGTTTCCTTCCGGCATAGCGACGTCTTGAAGCCATGCGGAATTAATCAAAATTCATGCCAGAAGAAAACGTTGGTGACGGGTGCAGTTAAGCGCTTGGTATCATAAATGATTGGTATCACGGTAGTGACCGGGCCACAAGACCGTGACCCCTATCCGCCACGCGAACCCGATACAGAACCGCAACGATCCATGCCGGCGGCAATCATCCGCATTTTTCAACAATGCCTGAATATCACACCGAAAACGACATTGCAATCTAGTCTCGGATTGATTTGTGGAACAGGCGTGTCTCACAAGACAGGGTCAGGCTGTACCCAACTGGCGGCGCTGCAGAATTTTGCCGCGCACGCTGATGACCACTTCCTCCAGCGGGATTTTGACTCCGGAGCGCTGCATGCCTTTCTGGACGATTACCGGCAGAGCGGAGCAGCAGGGCACCTCCATGACGACCGCAGTCATACTGCGGATGCCGGATTGTTTGCAGATTTGAGCAAACTTGTCGATATAGGCCTCCGCATTGTCGAACTTGGGGCAGCCGAGCATCACGCGTTTGCCCTGCAGAAAATCGCGGTGCAGCGTCGGGAAGGCTACGGGGACACAGTCGGCGAGCACCAGGAGGTCCGCCCCTTTCAGAAACGGGGCCGTCGGAGGGACCAGCATGATCTGCACGGGCCAATGACTGAGCGCCGATTCGACAGGTTCTCCGGCAACCGGGGCGGCCGCGGGAGCGGATCCAAAGCTTTGTACCATGCGGGCCGACGGGCAGCCGCCGGCGGCCATAGGCAGCACCTTGGACGTCTCCGGGGTCTTTTCTTTCGCCGCCAGCATTTTTTCCACGGCATGCTCGTCAAACTCGTCGGCCTGCCGTTCCTCGATGGTCAGGGCGCCGGTCGGGCATTCCCCTAGGCAGGCTCCCAGTCCGTCGCAGTAGATGTCGGCGATCACGCGCGCCTTGCCGTCGATGATCTCGAGCGCCCCCTCGGCGCAGGATGGTACACAGTTGCCACATCCGTTACACAGCTCTTCATCGATCTTGATTATTTTACGGATGACTTTCATGGTATCACCTCGACGTAATCAGAATTTCCCGCGCCGCCTGGCGGCCGGCCGCGGTCAGGAAAGCGCTTTCGATGCGTGCGGCCAGTTCGCCGGCATCGATAGGGTGATGTTTGTTTTCCGCTTCCAAGGTCTCCAACGCATCGGCATCATGCACCGCCCGGAAATCGACGGAGTCGCCGGTCTGCAATGACCGGTGACGGGTGATGATGTCATCGACTTCGGCGACCAGGTCCTCGCGGGCGCCGAGACGGGTGAGGATGTCGCGCGCTGCGTCCGGCTCGTCGAGGTCCAGCAGGTATGCGGCCGCCAGGATCACCGCCAGGTTGCCGGTTTCAGCCTTGCCGATGCGCTCCGCATATCGGGCCACCCGGCCGGCACGGCCGATGCGCTTGAAGTCGTTCCGGAAGTAGCGTTTCATCTCGACGGCGACGCGGTCCTTCAGCAGGTTTTCTTTTTGGGCGGCAAGCCCCTCCGGCAGCGTGCCGAGGCACTGCTCGGCGTAGGGGCAATAGGCCGCACAGCCGAAGTCCATCTGCGGGTTGACGAAACGGTGGCCGCAGCGGCCGCATTTGCGTGCCGTATCGTCTTTAAAGAATTCCACGGGCTGCCCGCATTGCGGGCAATTGGACTCGAAGATGGCGCCCGGTTTCCAGTACTGCATGTCTTGGCCAGGGCATCGCATGGTTGCATCTCCTTGAGGCAGGTCGAACTCATTGACGCCGATTCTATCGCAGGTCTTCTCAACGTGTCTTTGACCTAGATCAAGCTCAAAATAAACCGGGGCCCCCCAGCGTGGAGCCCCGGCCCTTCTTTCCGCGCGGAAGGTGCTACTTCAGGATGGCCTTGAGGTCCTCGTCCGGGGTCTTGATCGGAGCGATGCTGAACTTCTCCACCAGGACGTTGAGCACGTTCGGGCTCACGAAGGCCGGCAGGCTCGGGCCGAGCCGGATGTTCTTGATGCCGAGGTAGAGCAGCGTCAGCAGGATCGCCACCGCCTTCTGTTCATACCAGGAAAGGATCATCGACAGCGGCAGGTCATTGACCCCGCAGTTGAAAGCCTTGGCGAGTGCCACGGCGATCTGAATGGCTGAATAGGCATCGTTGCACTGGCCGACGTCGAGCAGACGGGGAATGCCGTCGATGGCGCCCAGGTCCTGATCGAAGAAGCGGAACTTGCCGCAGGCCAGGGTCAGCACGACACAGTCCTGGGGCACCTTTTCGACGAACTCCGTGTAATAGCTGCGGCCGGGCTTGGCGCCGTCGCAGCCGCCCACCAGGAAGAAGTGCTTGATCTTGCCGGCCTTGACCAACTCGATCACCTTCCCCGCCACGCTCATGACGGTGTTGCGGGCAAAACCCACCATGACCTCCTTGCCGGCCTCATCTTCGTTGAAGCCGGGCAGGGCCAGGGCCTTGTCGATGGCCGGTTTGAAGTTACCGGCGGCGATGTGCTGCACCCCGGGCCAGCCCACCAGGCCAGCGGTGAAAATGTTGTCTCGATAGGCGTCGGAAGGTTTCTGGATGCAGTTGGTGGTCATGACGATGGCGCCCGGAAACTTGGCGAATTCTTTGGCCTGGTTCTGCCAGGCCGTTCCGTAGTGGCCGAAGAAATGCGGGTATTTCTGCTTCAGCTCGGGATAGCCGTGACAGGGCAGCATCTCGCCGTGGGTGTACACGTTGATTCCCTTGCCGGCGCTCTGCTTGAGAATTTCTTCGAGGTCCTTGAGATCGTGGCCGGACACCAGGATGGCCTTGCCTTTCTTGTGGCCGAGCGGAACCTTGGTCGGCACCGGGTGGCCGTAGGCCCCGGTGTTGCCGGCGTCCAGAAGCTCCATGGCCTTCAGGTTGGTTTCGCCGCACTTGAGGACCAGGCCGAGGTAGTCGTTGACCCCCAGGGCCGGGTTCAGGGTCGCGGCGAAGGCCTCGTGAATGAAGGCATAGACGCTTTCATCTTTTTTGCCGAGGATCCAGGCGTGGTCCGCGTAGGCGGCGACACCCTTGAGGCCGTAGATCAGAAGCTCCCGCAAGGCCTGGGCGTCCGGGTCGGCGGCCGGCGCCTTGACGCCGCCGGTTTTTTCGGCTTGGGCGACCAGGGCGTCCACTGACGCCGCCGGAGCGAAGGCGGTTGCTTCCTGCCCGAAATCGGCTTTGCCCCCGGCTTGCTTGACTTTCTTTTTCAGGTCCTCGCGCAGCGCCGCGCAGCGGCCGATCAGCTCCACGAAACGGGCCGGATCGAAATCGACATTGGTCAGCGTCGAAAAGGTGGCCTGCAGGGTGAAGCGGTTCACCTCGGCAAGGTCGAGCTTCTGGTTGCGGGCCTCGACCGCCACCAGGGAAAGCCCCTTCAACCCATAGATCAGAAGATCCTGCAGAGCCGCGACCTCGGCGGTCTTGCCGCAAACACCGATTTTGGTGCAGCCTTCGCCCTTGGACGTCTGTTCACATTGATAACAAAACATGATGCAACTCCTTTCGTTGATGATTCGGTTTTCGTGTTCAGGGAGATTTGGATTCGCTTTCTCAAGCATGGACGGATGCTATCCGCTGCCGACGATTTGCGCCTTGACCTAGATCAAAAGATCAAAAAACTTTTTTTGAAAGAAACTTGCCGTGGAGGGTGTTTTATTAAGGGTGTTTTATTAATCCGGCAAGTAAACACGTTCAACTGGAGCTGAGGTTCGGCGGGGCGGGGTTTCGGCCGCAGCGCGCCGCCGCCAATTTTTCAGGCGATTCTGCCACGCCCCCAAGCCGTCTAGAGGAACTGCAGACAGGCAGAGACAGCCGGCGGCTGCGTGGGCATCGGTCCTCCGGGGCTGTCCGGGCACATATGGAGCGGGCTTGCTGCCGTCCGCTGGGTCGTTGAAGGCATGGCGGCGGTGCGCTGCGGCCGAAACCCCGCCCCGCCGATGAATGACATGGCCGCATTTAACCTATTTTATTGCCGGAGTGATAACATCGCTGCAGCCGAGTTTGCCAAATGAGCAACAATAAGTCTCAATGTCGCGGATGTCCACCCGCAGGCCGGACCGGTCGGCCGCCGTCAGCGGCGTTTGGACGAACCTTGCCTTGACTTGGATTCCAAATGCTGCCAGAAGAGGCAGCATGGAAAAGGCGGCCGACGTCATCGCGCGCATCCCGCTCTTCAGCGGCCTGAGCCGGGCGCAACTCGACCAATTTCAGGACATCGCCCTGGAAAAGAGTTTCGGTCGCGGCGAGTTGATTTTCTCCGAG
>JALOPB010000328.1 GCA_025454115.1 Desulfobacterales bacterium
TTCGAATTTCTTGGTGAGGCTGCAGACGGTCAGGGTGTGGTCCAGACCGTCGATCACGCCCTGCTTGAGGGCCATGGGCACATCCGGCCAGGGCATGACCACCGGATTGATGCCCCAGGCGTTATAAGTGAGCTTGTTGACCTCGGCCTCGGCGATGCGGAACTTGACCTTCTTGGAGTCCTCGTAAGTCTTGACCGGTGTCTTGGTGGCCCAGCCGTAATTGCCGTAGCTGGTAATATCCAGCCCCATGATGCCCTGGTGTTCCATGGCGTTCATGAAGTGATCAAACAGTTTCTTGTTCGCGACGAACTTATCCAACTTTTCAAATGAATCGATGAGAAATGGCAGGTTGACCACACCGAAACGGGGGCCGAGATTGGTGGAGGCAACGGAGCTGACCCCCATGCCCTGAATCGCTCCCATCTTCAGCTGGTTGAGAACCTCAACTTCGCCGCCCAGCATCGAAAACGGTTTGTACTCGAAGCGGATGGCGAACCCGGCAAATGAACCTTTTAAGGCGGGTGTGGATACATTGGAGACAACCAGCTTGTATTTGGCGCCGGAAGGATCGAACGCCGGTTTCCAGGCGTCCAGTGGAGATTTCTGTTGAGCTGAAGCGGGCAACATCGAAAACGCCAAGAGCATTAGAACCGCTACGCAGTGAAATAACGCCTTGCTTTGTTTCATCGTTCCTCCTTCTGCCCCTTAGTTTATAAACCCCGTTCATTTACCATATAATTCTACTGTAGCTATAAAACAGCTGGTGGCATTTTTGTCAAGAGGAAATAAAAGCGCTTGGCCGCCATACAGTTTGAAAAAATTATAATATACTGATATCATTTATTAATAATATTAGATCAAGGCCGACAAACGCGTTACCCAGTCCAGTAGCCATGAGGATCAAAACGCTTAATAGCGTCAAGCTCATGGACTGCGGGAGCCGGCGTTTGATCAATATTGGAGGACACACGAAGAGGCCAGCCGGTATTGGCTTGGACCTCGTCAACGCTTCCGCCGGGGTGTAAAGAAGCAAGGACCATCTCGCCGGTCGATCGGTCGAAGCGGAAAATTCCCAGGGTGGTGATCACGGCCGACGGCCCACCGCGCGGCAGGCCGGCGGCTCGCCGCCAGTCGGGTCCGTTCCCGTATCCCGGTGATGTAATGTAGTCAACGCGCGGCACGAATCGCCGTCGTTCATGCGCCATGATGATGATGTGGCGCTTGGCGAGACAGGCGAGATCACAGGCGCCGCCGCTTCCCGGCAGGCGAGTTTCCGGTGCCGTAGCTCCGCCGATATAGCTCGTGTTGAGGTTCCCGAATCGGTCGATCTGGGCGCCGCCGATGAAACTAACGTCCACTGAACCGTTTTGAAGCAATCCCATGACGTCCGCCGTGTCGGCCAACCATAACGGGCGATATAAATTTGGCAGATCCCCCATAGTCAGAATGGGCGCGGGCGCCACGGCATCGCGAACGACTCCCAGTTCGTAAACTCCCACGGCATTAGGGGCATGGGAGGATTTAGCCAACAAAAAGCCAAGCAACGGCAACCGCATTCCGACGAAAACAACCTCGCCGTCAGCGATTTCCCGCGCAGCAGCGACGACCATCAATTGTGCAGCGGTGTAGGCAAGGATCCTTTTCAAAGGCACCTCATGAAACTAGTCTTACCTTACCACTCCTGAAGGTTTTAAGTTTTACGTGTTAGATTTTAAGCAATTAAGAACGGGTTCTGTATGACCACCGGCATCCATCCGCCGCTTAACACTTAAAACCTGAAACCTAAAACTGTCATCAATACCCATAATCCACCGGTTCCGAATACAAATGATGCTTCAACGTTAAGGCCTCCATGCGTTCGCGCCCGAGCAGATTCTGATAGTCCTCCGGCGTCCGAACGCCGTTCACCCAACGCTGAAGCCAGCGCGCAAATGCCGTGACGGTTTTGCTTTCCTCGCTATAGTCGATGAAGGCCTGGTGGTCGCGATTATAGTGGCCCGGAACCGGAGATGGATGCCCGCCCCAGGGGGCATGAACCACCGCACTCACCCGAAAACCGGGGGTGATCACCCGATTGGGATCACTGGTGATAACGGCCGTCGAAACAATCTCCTCAGCCGTGATGATCACCTGACGGCTGGCCAGGCAGCCGTCGCGCACGACCCCGAGATTGCCCCAGGCATGTGCGTTGCCGTACTCGTCGGCGCGCTGGACATGGATGATCGCGACATCCGGGCGGATAGCGGCGACGGCCGCCAGCGCCTCACCGGTGAAGGGGCAGCTGAATGGCCTGATCGCGGAGTTGGTAGTAAAAAGATCGCTGCCCAGCGCGCTGCGCACGGGGAGAAACGGAACCCCGAGAGCAGCGGCCTTGAGCGCCATCGCCAGCGTCAGGTTGGAATGATCTTCTAAATGCAAGCGGCTCGATTCCACCGCCCGCCTGAAATGGTAACCGGAGCCGGTAATAACGTTACCGACCCAGGCGGCCCGCACGCCGCTCACACAGCCGGCGCCGATCAGCTGGTCAAACAGCATATCCGAAATCGGACCGATGAGCGTCAGCCCGCGTTTGCGCTGCCGCATAATCTCATGTCCGGCTGCAAAGGGGATCAGCGCTTCGAGGCCGAGACCGGCCGCCACCGAGCCGCCGTCCGGGACCCATCGGTTGATCGCATCAGAAAGGGATATGAGTTTTGACTTCGTCGCCGCCTCGTTCTAAATTGGTTTCTCAGATCAGGCCCTCCCCTTAACACCTTCCTGCTGGCATCGTCAACCGGCGATCATCGGCCAAAGTGGGCGGGCTATCAAGGGGCTTAAGCGAAATGCGGCGGCGGTGCGCTCGGCGCACCGGCAAAGAAGATGATGACATTGAGCGAAGAAACCCAACTTCGGAATGCGCGCCGCGAGGTGAGCGACGGCACGGTTTTGAGGTTGGTGGTCACTCCGGACAGACGCAGTTCCGAATTGATTCGATTCTGCGAACGCGTGACAGCGATCCTTCCCCAGGTGTCATTCGCCCGCGAGGAAGGGACCGAACCGGAGCCTCCGTTGATCCGGCTGCCCAATGGCATCCGCTACCAGGGGGCGCCGAGGGGCAACGAGGTGGCGCCCTTCATCGATGCGCTCACAGGGAAAATACAGCCTTTGAGCGACCGGCACCGAGAACGATTGGTTGGTGCCTCCCTTCATCCCGCCGAACTGGAGATCTTTGTGACGCCCCCCTGCACGTTCTGTCCCGGCATGGTGCGCGGACTGATGCCTCTGGCCACGGCCAGCCCGCGCATCCAGATTACCGTTATCGATGCCAGCCTTTTTCCGGAAACCGCGGAATCCAGAGGCATCCAGGCGGTGCCCACGCTGGTGCTGGACGGGCAGTTCCGCTGGACGGGTTCATGGGTAATCGGGGAGCTGATCGATCTCTTGGTCACTCGCGACCCGGCCTCCATGGGACCCGCCGCTCTTGAAATGCTGCTGCGGGAAGGGGCGGCGCAACGTCTGGCCCGGATGATGGCAGAGCAAAAAAGAGTCTTCCCGGCCCTCCTTGAGCTTCTGTGCCATGAAAAATGGCCGGTACGCCTGGGGGCCATGGTGACCGTAGAAGAACTGAGCGCTCTGGCGCCGGACCTAGCCCTGCAGGCGATCGATACGGTCTGGCACCGATTCGACTCGGTTTCCGATCAAGTGAGGGGCGACATTCTTTTTTTATGCGGCGAGGCGGGGAAACCGTCTCTCATGCCGCGCATCAGAACTGTTCTGCTGAGCAGCTCATCGGTCGAAGTGAAGGCAGCCGCCGAGGAGGCTCTCGAAAAACTAAAACCATCGAGATTGGCGTAATGGAGCCATTCCGTGTGAAATGGTCGATTCGAACCAGCGGCCGCCAACCCCACAAGCGCATACCCTGAAAAGACTCTGAAAAAAAAGCCCCGAACCATGTCGGGGCTTGCGTTAAGGCAGATGCGTTCTTGACCCTTGCTCAGCTTCTTAGAGGAGAACCGCCGGTCTGGGATGCAAGATTCTCTTGTTGCCGGCTCATCCGCCTCAGCCTGCTTCTTTTGGCGGGCTCTCCGGTACGGCGGTCTCTGTTGCTTGCTTGTCCTTGATCGGAGTTGTTGGTTCTGCGGCTTTGCTCGCAGCTTTCTTTTTGCTTTTCTGCGATGCGACTGCCTTTTTTCGACCCTTTTTCTTCTTGGCACCCTGTTCTTCGGCACCGATGAGCTCGA
>JALOPB010000329.1 GCA_025454115.1 Desulfobacterales bacterium
TTTAGATCCCGCCTGCTTCCGGACGATTTTCGCCCAGCTGTCCCGCAAGGTCACGGACCGATTGAAAACCGGGCGTCCCGGCTTCGAATCCCGCAGATCGACGCAGAAATACCCCAGGCGCTCGAACTGATAAGCGCTTCCCGGTGTCGCGGCCGCGAGGCCGGGTTCGAGGCGGCAGCCGGTCAGCACCTCGAGGGAGCCGGGATTGATGTGGTCGGTGAAGTGCCCGCCCGCCGGGACGTCGTCCGGGCTTTCCTGCGTGAAGAGATGGTTGTAGAGACGCACTTCGGCCGGCACGGCGCGGGCGGCCGACACCCAATGCAGGGTGCCCTGGACCTTGCGGCCGTCGGGGGCGTCGCCGCCGCGCGTGGCCGGGTCGTAGGTGCAGCGCAGCTCGGTCACTTCGCCGGTGGCGGGGTCCTTGACGACCTCGACACAGGTGATGAAGTAGGCGTAACGCAGGCGCACTTCCCGTCCCGGCGCCAGGCGGAAGAACTTCTTGGGCGGGTCCTCCATGAAGTCCTCGCGCTCGATGAAGATCTCGCGGCCGAAGGGCACCCGGCGTGAACCCATGGCCGGATCCTCGGGGTTGTTGATCGCATCGAGCTCCTCCGTGCGGTCCTCCGGGTAGTTCAGCAGGACGACCTTGAGCGGCCGCAGCACGGCCATCACCCGGGCCGCCCGCCGGTTCAAATCCTCCCGCAGGCAGTGTTCCATGAGGCCGATGTCGACGGTGCTGTCGGCGCGGGCCACGCCGATCCGTTCGCAGAAATTGCGAATGGCCTCGGGCGTGTAGCCGCGTCGGCGGTAGCCCGAGATGGTGGGCATGCGCGGGTCGTCCCAGCCGGTCACGATGCCCTTTTCCACCAGCTCGATGAGCTTGCGCTTGGAGAGCACCGTGTAATTCAGGCTCAGGCGTGCGAACTCGATCTGCTGGGGGTGGCAGGGGGTTCGGAGCGTATCGAGGACCCAGTCGTAGAGCTCGCGGTTGTTCTCGAACTCGAGGGTGCAGATGGAGTGGGTGATGCCCTCGAGCATATCCGACAGGCAATGGGTGAAGTCGTACATCGGGTAGATGCACCAGCGCTCGCCGGTGCGGTAGTGGGAGACCCGCTTGATGCGATAGAGCGTGGGATCGCGCATGACGATATTGGGCGCCGCCATGTCGATCTTGGCCCGCAGCACGCAGGCCCCGTCCTCGAACTCGCCCGCCCGCATCCGGCGGAACAAGTCCAGGTTTTCCTCCACGCTGCGGTTGCGGTAGGGGCTGTCCTTGCCCGGCTGGGTGAGGGTGCCGCGGTACTCGCGGATTTCCTCGGCGCTCAGGTGGTCGACGTAGGCCTTGCCGAGCCGGATGAGCTGCACGGCGAAGTCGTAGAGCGGTTCGAAATAGTCTGAAGCGAAGAAGACCTTGTCCTTCCAGTCGAACCCCAGCCAGCGCACATCTTCCTTGATGGATTCCACGTACTCCATGGACTCCTTGGCCGGGTCGGTGTCGTCGAAGCGCAGGTGGGTGGACCCGCCCGCTTCCGCCGCCAGCCCGAAATTGAGGCAGATGGACTTGGCGTGGCCGATGTGCAGGTAGCCGTTCGGCTCCGGCGGGAAGCGCGTGACGACCCGGCCGTCATTCTTGCCGGCGGCGAGGTCGGCGGCGACGATCTGCTTGATGAAATTGGTGGGGGCGCTGGGTTCGGCAGGTTTGGTCGGTGATGGCATACATCATGTCCTTGATGAGCCCTCAGGCGGCGGCGTGATCACCGGCCGGCCGGGCTGCTAAAATTTGCTAACCAATAGGGTTAAAATGAAAAAATGTCAATTGACCCAAAAAACGAAAGAGGTTGCAGAATGCGGTTTCTGCAACCTCTTTCGTTTTTTTGGCTGAGGGACTAGGATTCGAACCTAGGTTAACGGGGCCAGAACCCGTCGTCCTGCCGCTAGACGATCCCTCAGAAGATTAATATCTAAAATAGCCGACGGGGTGGGTTCCGTCAAGAGAGAATTGGAACCCAAAATACCATTTATTTCCCCTCGATATGCACGATGGCCCGGTGCAGGCGTCGAAGGGTCTTCTCCTTGCCGATGATGGCGGTGATTTCGAAGATGCCGGGACTGGCCGTACGTCCGCTCAGGGCGACCCGGACCGGCTGGGCGATCTTGCCGAGCTTCAAGCCGGTTTCGGCCATCACGGCCTTGAAGGCGTTTTCCAGAGCCGGTTCGGTATAATCCTGCAGCGCCTCGAGCCGCACCGTCAGGGCGTTGAGCGCGGGGAGCGCCTCTGCCGTCAGAAATTTTCGAGCCGCATCCGGGTCATATGCGATCTCGTCCTGGTAGTAAAAGAGGGCCTGATCGGCCATTTCCACCAATGTCTTGCTGCGGGGCGCCAGCGAGACGATCATCTTTTCGTTCGTGGAGTTTTCGGCCAGCTCTACGCCGCGGGCCGCCATGAACGGTCGCAGGCGGTTGATCAGCATCGCCGGCGGAGTCGCCTTGATGTGGTCGGCGTTCAGTGCGGACAGCTTTTCCGGGTCGAAGACGCCGGCGGCCCGGCCGATGTTGTCCAGGTTGAAGACCTCGACCAGCTCCTGCCGGGTGAAGAATTCCTGATCGCCGTGGGACCACCCCAGCCGCACGAGATAATTCAGCATGGCTTCGGGCAGAAACCCCATCTCGCGATAGGCGGTGACCGAGGTGGCGCCGTGGCGCTTGCTCAGACGCGTGCGGTCCTTGCCGAGCACCATGGGCACGTGCCCGAAGACGGGCAGCGGACTTCCCAGGGCTTTGTACAGCTGGATCTGCTTGGGGGTGTTCATGACATGGTCGTCACCGCGGATGATGGTGTTGATGCCCATGGTGATGTCGTCCACCACCACCGCGAAGTTGTAAGTGGGCGTGCCGTCGCTGCGGCAGATGATGAAGTCGTCCAGCTCCTCGTTCTGGAAGACGATGCCGCCCTTGACCGCGTCGTCCAGCACGGTGGTGCCGGTCAGCGGCGCCTTGAAGCGAACGGCCGCGCCCGGTCCGGCGGGCCGTCCCAGGTTCCGGCAGGTGCCGTCGTATTTAGGCTTGCCGCCGGTGGCCATGGCCTTCTGGCGCATGGCGTCCAGGCGCTCCGGCGGGCAGGTGCAGTAGTAAGCGTTGCCGGAGTCGAGCAGCTTCTGAATATAGTCGCGGTAGACGGGGAAACGCTGGGTCTGGAAATAGGGTCCTTCGTCCCAGTCGATGCCGAGCCATTCGAGGGACTCCAGGATGGCATCCACGTATTCCTTCGAGGAGCGCTCGATGTCCGTATCTTCAAAGCGCAGCACGAAACGTCCTTTCATGCGGCGGGCGTAGAGCCAGTTGAAAATCGCCGTGCGGGCACCGCCGAGATGCAGATACCCGGTGGGGCTGGGCGGGAAACGCGTGATGATTCCGGACATAACACTCTCCTCGTTTGATAGCTGGCCGACATGGTAGATTAAAGATGCCGGCGGGCGCCCGCCCGACGGTTTTTATCTAATAAGGCGAGCCGGTTCCCGTAAAGGTCGTTTCGGGATAACCTGTTTGAACTAAATGTAAAAAACAATATTATTTTCTAAAGTTTAACTAATCCGGCCGAGTAATCGTACGGTATTCACCGATTTGTAAGGCCGCCGGGGGGCGGCTTGCGCGACGGACATGGAAGGCGGCGCTGCGTCGATCGGGCTTGCCTTCAGAGATCAAGCATGTCAGTTATTAAAAAATTTCACATCATATCATTTAGTTAAGTAAAAAGCGGACGCCGACCCGCATGGAACCTTTTCATAGCACGGAACGCATTCTTTCTCAAGAGGCGCATCGCACGCTTTTTTAGGCTTGACATGCCGACCGAATTAAATTACTTAAC
>JALOPB010000330.1 GCA_025454115.1 Desulfobacterales bacterium
CGGACACCCCGCCGCATCCGCCGGACGCGCGATTCATATACAGCGATCTGAATTTCATCATCCTGGGCGAGCTGGTCCGCCGCGTGACCGGGCAGCCGCTGGAGGATTACTGCCGTCAGCACATTTTCGAGCCTCTTGGAATGCATGATACAGGGTTCAAACCGTCACGGACGCTCTACCAGCGCCTGGCGCCCACCATGGAGGGCAGTCAGGGCGTGGTACACGATCCGAATACCCGACGCATGGGCGGCATTTCAGGAGCCGCGGGACTTTTCGCGACCGCCGACGATCTGGCGCGCTTTGCACAGGCGGTCCTGGACGACGGATGCCATCCAGGCGGCAAGATCCTGAATTCGGATACCATCGGAACCATGGTCCAGGCCAATTCTCCGGCCGGAAAATTGCCGGCCAGGGGCCTGGGCTGGGCCATCCATTCTCCATCGGGCAACTGGAGCGAGATGCTGCCGGCCGGATCGTTCGGACATAAGGGGTTTACGGGAACCCTGCTCTGGATCGATCCCGAAACCCGGACCTATCTTGTCGTGCTGAGCAACCGCGTCTATCCCGACGGAGAGGCGCGGCCGGAGACCTTGCGCGACAAGGTATTCGCACTGGCGGTGCAGGCCACCGGCCGGCCGGCACCCCAGTTGCCTCCGGAGACGAGCTCAAGATCCGCCCCTGCCCGATTAAGGAACGGGATCATGGTCGGCGTGGATGTCCTGGCCGCCCGCAAGTTCGCTCCGCTTTCCGGCAAACGGGTCGGCCTGATCACCAATCACACCGGGTTGGACGCCGCAGGCAAACGGACGATCGACCTGCTGGCCCGGGCGCCTGGCGTTAACCTGCGGGCCGTCTTCAGCCCGGAACACGGCCTTTCGGGCGTGGTGGATGCAAAAGTCGCTTCCGGCCGCGACGCGGCGACGGGCCTGCCGGTGTACAGTCTTTACGGCGAAACCCGGCGGCCGACACCCGATATGCTAAGGGAGCTGGATGCGCTGGTCTTCGACATGCAGGACGCCGGCGCCCGCTTTTACACCTACATGACCACGATGGGCTACGCGATGGAGGCGGCGGCCAAGAAGGGGATCGACTTCATCGTGTTGGACCGACCCAATCCGGTTACCGCCTCGCGCGTGGAAGGGCCGGTCATGGACTCCGACCTCAAATCCTTCACCGGCTATTTCCCGCTGCCGGTCCGCCACGGCTTGACGCTGGGGGAGCTGGCGCGGATGTTCAACGCCGAGCATAAGATCGGAGCTCGGCTCACCGTGGTCCCGATGCAAGGCTACCGGCGGGAGATGTGGTTCGACGAGACCGGGATCGCCTGGGTGAACCCTTCGCCGAACCTCCGTTCGCTGACCCAGGCGATTTTCTATCCCGGAGTGGCGCTGGCCGAAGCGTCCAACGTGAGCGTGGGGCGTGGCACCGAATCCCCGTTCGAGCTGCTCGGCGCGCCGTGGATCGAGTCGGAGCCGCTGGCCAAGTATCTGCGAGGCCGGCCAATGCCGGCCGTGGAATTCGAGCCGGTCAGCTTCCGGCCGGTTTCCAGCCGGTTCAAGGGGGAAATCTGTCACGGCGTGCGCCTGATCCTGAAAGACCGGGACCGCCTGGACGCCGTCCGTCTCGGGATCGAGATCCTCTGCGCCCTGCAGCGCCTCCACCCGGGCCGCTTCGAGATCGACAAGGCGCTAGGGTTGGTGGGCTCGCGGGCGGTGATGCAGGCGATCAAGGATGGTCAGGATCCGCAGGCCATCGCCGCTGCCTGGCAGCCGCAGCTCGACGAGTTTAAAAAACGCAGCGATCCGTATCTTCTTTACTAACAAGAAAAGCGGGCCGGCGCCTCCGGAGGGAGGAGAGGCGCCGGCCCGTCGGGGCGGGGAACCCGAAGGTTCCCCGGGCGGTGCTTGCCAGGCGGCTGAATGATCCGGCTGGTTCTTCCGCGCCCTGTTTAAATGTCGAAGTACAGGAAGAACTCATGCGGATGCGGCCGCAGCCGGACCGCGTCCACTTCGGCCGCGGTCTTGTACTCGATCCACATGTCGAACACGTCCTGGGTGAACACATCGCCCTTCGTCAGGAATTCGTGGTCTTCCTTCAGGCATTTCAGGGCTTCCTCGAGCGATCCCGGCGCCGAGGGTACTTTGGCTAGCTCCTCGGGCGGCAGGTCGTAGATGTTCTTGTCCAGCGGGTCGCCCGGATCGATTTTGTTCTGGATGCCGTCGATGACCGCCATCAGAATGGCGGAGAAGGCCAGGTAGCCGTTGCAGGAGGGGTCCGGGGTACGGAACTCGATGCGCTTGGACTTCGGCGAGGTCGAGTACATCGGGATCCGGATGGCGGCGCTGCGGTTGCGGCTCGAATAGGCCAGATTGACCGGCGCTTCATAGCCGGGCACCAGCCGCTTGTAGGAGTTGGTGGTCGGATTGGTGATCGCGCAGAGCGCCTTGCAGTGTTTCAGGATGCCGCCGATGGCATAAAGGGCCATCTGGGAGACGCCGGCATACTTGTCACCGGCAAACAGCGGCTTGCCGCCCTTCCAGATGCTCACATGGGTGTGCATGCCCGACCCGTTGTCGCCGAAGAGCGGCTTGGGCATGAAGGTCACGGTGTGGTTGTTGCGGACGGCAACGTTTTTGAGAACGTATTTGAACCACATGAGCTGGTCGGCCATCTGCACGAGCGGCCTGAATTTCATGTCGATCTCGGCCTGGCCGGCGGTCGCAACTTCATGGTGCTGAGCTTCGATCTCGATGCCCAACTGCTCCAGCGTCAGCACCATTTCGCTGCGCAGGTCCTGGAATTTGTCCATGGGGGGAACCGGAAAGTAGCCTTCTTTGGGCCTCGGTTTGTAGCCCAGGTTCGGGGCTTCGTCGCGGCCGGTGTTCCAGGTGCCTTCGACGGAGTCGATTTCATAAAACGCGCCGTAGCTGTTGGACTCGTAACGAATGTCGTCGAAAATAAAAAACTCCGCCTCGGGCCCCATGAACGCCGTGTCGCCGATGCCGGTGCTCTTGAGATACGCTTCGGCCTTCTTGGCGATGTTGCGCGGATCGCGGGAGTAGGGCGCGCGCGTCAGGGGATCGGCGATGTCGCAGATCATCACCAAGGTGGGCGTCTGGGTAAAGGGATCCATCTTGGCCGAAGCCGGGTCGGGGATCACCAGCATGTCGCTCGCATTGATGGGCTGCCAGCCCCGGATGCTGGAGCCGTCAAAGCCGAAGCCGTCCTCGAAGCTGCCTTCGTCCAGCTGGCCGATCGGTACCGAAAAATGCTGCCACAGACCGGGAAAGTCCATAAACCGCAGATCCAGCATCTTCGCGCCGTTTTCCTTTGCAAAAGCCAATACGTCTTTGGGTTTCATTGCAATTCCTCCTTACGGGATAATGGTGTGATGGTTTGGGTAACTAGAATAACTTTTTCGTTGGCGGGTGGACCCGTCAACCCGTCGGGCCGTGCCCCTGTTCTGATTTTACGGGTTCAACGGGCCAACCGGCCAACGGGCGCACGGTCCTAAATCGCATCCGTCCCCGTTTCGCCGGTGCGCACGCGCACGGCTTGTTCGACCGGGGTGACAAAGATTTTGCCGTCGCCGATTTTGCCGGTATAGGCGGCCTCGCGGATCTTGGCGACCACCTGGTCGAGCAGGTTTTCGGCGACGACGATTTCGATTTTGATCTTGGGGATGAAATCGACCACGTACTCCGCTCCCCGGTAGACTTCCTTGTGGCCCTTCTGGCGGCCGTATCCCTTGACCTCTGAGACGGTCATGCCCTGGATGCCGATGGCGTTCAGCGCCTCCTTGACGTCATCCAGCTTGAACGGTTTGATGATGGCTTCCACTTTTTTCATCATGGGA
>JALOPB010000331.1 GCA_025454115.1 Desulfobacterales bacterium
ACAGCAGCAGTAATTGTGCTCGCGGTTGGGCTCCATTTCGACGAAACTTTCGCACATCCGGTTGACGACGTCCCGGGCCTTTTCGTGCAGGCCCGCGCCTCGGACGACGTTACAGGGATCGTGGAGCGTCACCGTCTCCGTGAATTTTTTAGCGATCTTGATGCGATCCTGGCTCAACAGCTCGTGATAAAAGTCGACGGCGTGTACGATGGGAACCGGCGGCATGCTCCAGCCCAGCCAGCGGTTGCCGACGTCGTAGACCGAGCGGAACGCATGGCCGCATTCGCCCATGACGATGCGCTTGACCCGCAGGCGCGCGGCGGCCTCGAAGTGGGCGCGCTTGACCCGGCCCATGATCTCGTTGTCACCGGTGAACATAGCCATGTCGCTGTTGTCCCAGCCCGGGGTGGCCGGCATGGTCCAGTTCACCCCGGCGACGTTCATGATGACGGCGGCCTGGTAGATGAGCTGGGCCTGGAACTTCGGCTCCGGACCGATCACCGAGTACATGATGTCCGCCCCCTCCTTTTCAAGGGGGATCCGCAAGGTGGGAATCTCTCCTCGAGCTTCCTCCTCCTGCCATTGCAGGGTGTCGATCCACTCGTCGTCTTTGACCCACATTTGGTTGAAAGTGGCGGCGTGGCTGTGGGCGGTGTCCTGGATGTAGAGGGGGGTGACCCCCAGCAGGTGGCAGATGCGACGGACGACCAGCATCAGATAGGCGACGTCGATGCCGAACGGGCAATACATGGCGCAGCGCTTGCAAAGGTTGCAATGCGTGGAGGCGATAACGCGTGCCTGCTTGATGAAGTCCGGCCCGACCTTGCCGTCGGTCCGCAGCATTTCCCACAAAGTCTGTTTGACCTTGCCCACCGGCGAGTAACGCGGGTCGCGGTCGTGCGAGAGAAAATAATGACAGGCGTCGGAGCACAGCCCGCAATGAATGCAGGTGTCGACATAGGCTTTGAGGCGCGCGCCGGTTTCACCGGCGATCACCCGCCGGATGACCTTCTGAATTTTTTCCTCGGTCAGGTTGGCCACTCCGCGCTCCAACCCTTCGTCCCCGGATTTGTCTTTCGGTTTGCCGGCCTCAGCGTTCATATGATTTCATCCTCTGTATCCTTGAATCCTCGAACCCCATTCGTTTCACCAGTCCCGGGCATGGCGGATTCCGCCGAACTCGCTTCCCATATATGCCCGGGTCAGCGGCGCAAAGAGCATGTGGCTGATCCGCGTGAACGGAACGGCGACCAGCATGGCCTCTCCGGCCAGGACATGGAGCAACGTGAAGAACCGCACGTCGAACCACTGGAAATAGGCGATCAGGCCGGTCACGAACGGAGCGGCCGTCAGCAGCAGAATCACGTAATCCGATGTAGCGGTCACGTAGGCGACTTCCGGCGTCACCCGGCGTCGGATGAAAAAGAAGAGGCAACCGCCGATCACCACCAATGTCGTAACGATGGCCAGACCGTCCGGCAGCGCCCACCAGCTGATGTTCCAGGCTTCGTCCCACATGACGATGTGAGCCAGCAGGAAAATGGGGGTCAGCACCAGGCAGATGTGAAAGCTGAAGGTGACAATGGTCAGCCACGGGTGCAGGCGCCAGTTGGCGGTTCCAAAAGGAGTCAGCCAATGCAGAATCGAACGCAGGCTGAACTTGAGGCTCATGTAGCTGTAAATGAATTTTTCCTTGCGATGGACCAGCAGAAGCAGGCGGGTCAGTCGGAAAAGGCTTCCGCCGATGAAGACGATGAAAGCCAGCCAGACCAGCGGGCCGGTGGCCCAGCGGTATAATTCGTCCATGCGCCTCCTCCTATCCGGTAATGCCTGCGACCGGCACGACCCGGCGGAAATAGGTTCCCCCCTCGATCGTTCGCAGCAGAAGCTTGCCGCCGTCCGGGCTGAAGACCGGATCCCAGGCCATATCACATTCCTGCCGCCATGGGCGGTCGTCCACAACGATGGTGTATTTCCCGTTGCGCTGGACTTTGGCGGCCAGATGGCGGCCGTCCGGTGAAAAAACCGGTTTCCAGGCCATGTCGAAGGTGTTTTGCCAGATATGCCCGTCGGCGGCCAGGCTCCAGCGGCCTCGGTCTTTGACGACCGCGGCAATACGGGCGCCATCCGGGCTGAAAACCGCGTCGGTGACCATCTCCCGAACCGTCGCTCGCCATGGGGCGCCGTCGACGGCGACCGTCCAGCGGCCGAACTCCGGAGCGACAATAGCTGCCAACCGTTTGCCGTCCGGGGAGTACCGGGTGTGCCACAGCTGAACGAAGCGTCGTTCCCAGATCACCTGGCCGTCTTCCGCCAGCGCCCACTTCCCCTGGATCCGCACCGGCGCGACCACTTTGCCGTTCGTAGGGTTGAACACCGGCTCCCAGACGCATCCGAACACCTGGTTCCACGGGACCCCGTTGACGGCAATGGTATAGTCATAGAGGTTGAGTCGGATCTCCGCGGCCAGGGACGTTCCGCCCGGGTTGAAGGCTGTTTTCCAGACGTTTACGAAGCGCTGTTCCCAGGGAACTCCGTCGACGGCCGCGGAGTAGATCCCCTGCTGGTATTTGTGGATCTCGCCCTCGTTAAGCCCCTCCACCTGGACGACGGCTGCCGTTTGGCCGTCATTCAAACTGATCATGGGATTGGTCAGGTTGGGGAAGGTCTGCTCCCACGGGGTGTCGTTGCAGGCCATGCCATAGGCCATGTCCTGCTGAAACGCCACGGCCACATGGCGGCCGTCGGCGCTGAAGAGCGTGTTCCAGACATAGCCGAACCGGTTTTCCCAGGCGGCTCCGTCGACGGCGACCGTCCACTCGCCGTCTTTGGAAACGATGGCCGTAAGCCGGCCGTCGGGAGAATAGCGCAGATACCACATCTTGTCGAAACCCTCGGACCAGGTCTCGCCGTTGACGCAGGCATTGAACTCGCTTTCTCCGACCTTGACGATGGCGGCCACGGATTCGCCGTCCGGGCTTGCCTGCGGCTCTTCAACCCATTCAAAGCGGTCTTGCCAGGATGAGAAGGGGATTTCCTTGGTTGATGTATTCCAGTTCCAGCGGGCAGCGCGTTCCATGCCGGCTCCTTGCTGTATGGGGTGGATGCACGCAAGACTACGGCTGTTCCGGTCGGCGTATCCGGCGGCCTCGAACCGCGGAAAGGTCCGGGTCGAGCAGGACGGCGCCAAGAAAACCGAGGATCGGAAAGCCTATAACGGATTGCAGGCTGAAATGCAAGAGCCCTTGTTTATTGGCAATTGTTCTTGACACGCCTGGCCATGGTTGGTAACAATAACATCTTTGTGAACTTATGTTTGTTGTGGAGAACCAGCCCATGACCGACTTCCGATTCCAGGAGATGTTCCCCGTTGCGGAAGACCGCACAGCCTACCGGCAGCTGACTGGCGCGCATGTGTCGATGGAAGCTTGCGGCGGCACCGAGGTTGTTAAAGTGGCTCCGGAGGGGCTGACCCTCCTGGCTCAACAGGCTTTCACGGATGTGGCGCATCGCTACCGGGCCTCGCACCTGAAGCTGCTGGCCGGGATATTCGACGATCCGGAGAGCTCGGCCAATGACCGTTATGTGGCCCTAGAGCTTCTGAAGAACGCGGTCATCGCGGCCGAGATGGTTTTTCCGATGTGCCAGGATACCGGCACCGCGATCGTGATCGGCAAAAAGGGACAGCTCGTGTTTAGCGGCGATCGCGACGAGGAGGCCCTCGCCCGGGGGGTTTTCAACGCCTATACCCAGGGCAACCTGCGCTACTCCCAGAATGCACCCCTGACCATGTACGAGGAAGTCAATACGACGTGCAACCTGCCGGCCCAAATCGAGCTTTATGCGGTCGGC
>JALOPB010000332.1 GCA_025454115.1 Desulfobacterales bacterium
AGCGCCGTGTTCATTTCCTGCAGGCGCAGCGTTTTTTCCCGGAGTTGCTGCTCACGGCGGCGCAGGTCTTGTTCCGCGGCTTTCATCGCGCTGATGTCGGTGATGACGGCAAAGCTCCCTTGAAATCGGCCGTCCGCATCAACTGCCGCCCGGGGCGACACAAGGGTGGTTACGATTTGGCCGCCTTTGGTGGTGAATTGGATTTCATAAGGCGTCTCAATGCCGGTCTGTCGCATAGCCCGCTGCTTTTTGAAAAAACGGCGGTTCTTTTCGTCCATGAAGTTGCTGATTTTTTTCTTCACCATTTCTCTGCGGGTGTAGCCCAGCATTTCAAGAAGTTTCCCGTTGGCATAGGTCAAACATCCCTCCGCATCCGCGATGGCGAAGCCTTCGTTCAAGGTCTCTACCAGAGATCGGAACTGATTTTCGCTCTGGGCCAATTCGGCCTGGACCTGCTTGCGCATATCCGTTTCTTGCCGAAGGCTGCTTTTTTTGGCTTCAATTTCCGAAGTGGTTCTTCTGACTCGCTTTTCCAGCCTCTCCCGCGCCTTCCGGAGGTCTTTCTCGAGTTGCTTGCGGATGGTGATGTCCCGATCGATACCCCTGAACCCGCGGAATGCGCCGTTTTCATCAAAGACCGGCACCCCGCTGGTTTCCAGGACGACCTGGCGGCCGGACTTGTGAAGGTTGATGTTTTCCAAATTCGTAAATGCTTTTCTATCTTGTGCGATTTCACAGAAAATTCGAGTCAGCCGTTTTGCCTCATCGATGGGCATCAATTCAAATGGGGTTCGACCGATGATTTCCTGCGGCTTGTAGCCAAGGATGTCTTCAACGATCCGATTGCTGTAGGTATACCTTCCGTTCCGGTCCACCTCCCAGATCCAGTCGCTCGTAATTTCGACCAGGGAATGGTACCTCGCCTCGGTCGCGGTTTGCGCGCCTATAGCCGACGTTGAGGTCGTAGACATAGGAGTATCGCCCGGTTTGGGGGTTACGCAGTTTGCATCAAGACTCAGCGGAAGATGAATAACCGCGATTGATCGTTGGGAAACCGTGCGAAAAAGAGGTGCAGCCCCGGGAAACAGAATGCGTCGGAGCAGGTCAGGCGCCGAGTCGAATGAGAATTTTGTAGCACAAACAGGGCACGGGTTCAAGAAAGATACCCGCGCGGCAAGGAGCAGGGCATGAGTTCGGCCTGGAGCAGGGATGAATCCTTAAAAACGTAGTAAACTGGTCGCCTTACAGCCTTGAAGTTTTCTTGACAACCCATATGAGGTAAAATAACCTTATTCTTTTAGCGGCGCCCCTAACATTCAAATTGGAGAATCAAAGAATGAAATCACCTTCTACCAACACCAAACTCAATCAGTGGGTTCAGGAATGCACAAACTTGTGCCAGCCCGACAGTGTTTACTGGTGCGACGGATCCACCGCCGAGTACGACCGGCTCATGGAGCAAATGGTCGCCAGCGGGGCTGCCATTCCGGTCAAACCGCGGCCCAAGAGTTTTCTCTTTCGGTCCGACCCTAGCGATGTCGCTCGCGTAGAGGACCGCACCTACATCAGCACACCCAGCAAGGTCGAAGCCGGCCCCACGAACAACTGGATCGATCCCGTCGAGCTCAAAAAAACCATGACGGGTTTTTATACGGGCTGCATGCGCGGCCGCACCCTTTACGTGATTCCATTTTCCATGGGTCCGGTCGGTTCGCCGCTCGCCAAAATCGGCATCGAGATCACGGACAGCCCTTACGTGGTCTGCAACATGCACATCATGACCCGCGTGGGAACCAGAGTTCTCGATGTTCTGGGTAAAGACGGCGATTTCATCCCCTGACGAAAACCTGATCTGGTCCTACGGCTCCGGTTACGGCGGCAACGCCCTGCTCGGAAAGAAATGCCTGGCCCTGCGGATCGCCTCGGCCGCGGCGCAGCGCGAAGGCTGGATGGCCGAGCACATGCTGATCCTGCGTCTCACCAACCCCGAGGGGCGGCGCTTCCACATTGCGGCCGCGTTCCCATCGGCCTGCGGCAAGACCAATCTCGCCATGATCAACCCCACTATTCCCGGCTGGAAAGCCGAGTGCATCGGGGACGACATCTCCTGGATGAAGATCGGGCCGGACGGCCGACTTTACGCCATCAACCCGGAAAGCGGATTCTTCGGCGTGGCGCCCGGGACGTCCTACGACTCGAACCCAGCGGCCATGGACACCCTCAAGCAAAACGTCATTTTCACGAACTGCGCACTGGCCGACAGCGGCGACATCTGGTGGGAAGGCTTCGACGGCCCGCCGCCGGGGCATGCCATCGACTGGAAGGGCAAGGACTGGACGCCGGCGAGCAAGGCGGACGCCGCCCATCCCAACGCCCGCTTCACGGCGCCGGCCCGGCAGTGCCCGGTCATCAGCCCGGACTGGGAGAAGCTGGACGGGGTGCCGATCGACATTTTCATCTTCGGCGGACGGCGCGCCAGCGTGGTGCCGCTGGTGCACGAAGCCTACAACTGGGACCACGGGGTGTTCATGGGCTCGACCGCTGCGTCCGAAACCACGGCCGCCAACATTGGCGCGGTCGGCAACCTGCGGCGCGACCCGTTCGCCATGAAGCCCTTCTGCGGGTACAACATGGGCGACTACTTCCAGCACTGGTTCGAGATGGGCGACAAGCTGGCCGCTAAGGCCCCGCGCATTTTCTACGTGAACTGGTTCCGCAAAAGCCCGGAGGGAAAGTGGCTGTGGCCGGGCTACAGCGAGAACAGCCGGGTGCTGAAGTGGATGTGCGAGCGGGTGAGCGGCCAGGCGGAGGGGTGCCGGACGCCGATCGGCATCCTGCCGAAGGACGGCGAGCTCGATCTCTCGGGCCTGTCGATTCCGGCCCAGGACCTGGCGGAGCTGATGAAAGTGGATGCGGCTGCCTGGAAAGCCGAGCTTCCCGACATCGATCAGCATTTCAAGCAGTTCGGCGAGCGGCTGCCCGCACGTCTGGCTGCCCAGCTCAGGGCCTTGAGGGAGCGGCTCGGGTGAAAAGCGGCGCCTCAGGCCGTGATCCTTCGTTGCGCTTCATCGCGGAGTCGCTGCGGCGTAACGGAAGTACGCCTCGCTCCCCGCTCTTCGCGCGCCTTGGCTGACAGCCTGGAACGCCGTTTTTCAACGTTCAGACCTGCCAGAGATTTATTGTGGAAACGGATAAGGGGCGCCCGGGTTTGCCCGGAGGCGCCCCTGTGTCTTTTTTGGAAGCTGCCCGCGAGGCGATTCGCATTTTCTATTCAGTCGCCCGGAACCGGCGGCTGAAGACAGGATTCGCCGTCGCAGCGGTTCACTTCCACTCGGGTGGCTGCGGGTCGTGCGTCACGATCGATAGGATAACAGAGAGACTGCCGGCACCGACCCGCCAGACATGAATGTCAGACACCCGGTTGTCTGACTCGCCTTCGATCCGCTGCACGATCTCGGCGACGAATCGCGGGTCGACGTCGCGGTCAAGCAAGATGCGGCCGGTGTCCATCAAAAGCCCATAGGCCCACTTGGTGATGATCGCTGCGCCGACGATCCCCATGAATGGGTCCATCCACACCCAGCCGAAGGCCTTGCCGGCCAGGAGCGCCACGATGGCCAGCAGCGAGGTGAGGGCATCGGCCAGCACGTGAAGGTAGGCTGCCCGGAGATTGTGATCGTGGCGGTGTCCTTTGCCATGTTCGTCCGCGTGATCATGAGGGTGCTGGTTCTGGAGCATGAAGGCGCTGATGACGTTGACGATGAGGCCTGCCACGGCCACCGCGATGGCTTCATTGAAGCGGATGGGGTGGGGTGCGATCAACCGTTGCAACGACTCGGCCGCCATGAAGATCGCGACGACGGCCAGCACCACCGCGCTGGCAAATCCTCCGAGTTCTGCCACTTTGCCGGTGCCGAAAGTAAACCGAGGGTTGTCGGCATGCCGACGCGCGAAGGTGTATGCCAGCGCCGTGATCCCCAGGGCTACCGCATGGGTGCCCATGTGCCAGCCGTCAGCCAAAAGTGCCATGGAGCCGAAAGCGAGGCCGGCGCCGATCTCGACCACCATCATGACCAGCGTTAAAACGATTACCCGATGAGTGGATCGCTCGCCGTGGTCGTTGTCCAGGTCAAACCGATGTTGGTGCTGCCAGCGATGTAAGGTGTAGCGATGCATCAATTAATTGTAACCGGTGAAAAGTCGTAAGTAAACCCGAAAGGAGTCGGATAAATGGATGCCATCGAAATTGCAGCCAAGTTGATGGAGCTTTCAGCAGTGACGGCCCCGAAGAGCAAAGGGGTGAATTTCGTGCAGACGCAGGTCCTGATGGGGGATGCGCTCCAGACTCTCGCGGAAGCGATGGCCCGCTTCGGCGAGCGGACCGGCAAAAAGGACTTCGACCGTGACGCCAAAGGAGTCGCGCGGTCCGGGGCCGTGGTGCTTATCGGGCTGAAGGGTTCAAGGGCCGTCGGGCTCGACTGCGGGGCCTGTGGCTATCCGGACTGCAAGAGCTTGGAGCAGCAGGCAAAAAATGTGGGGGAGTTTTCCGGCCCGATCTGCGCCTTCCGTCTGCTCGACATGGGCATTGCGCTCGGTTCGGCCGTCAAGACTGCGAGCATGCTGAACGTGGACAACCGCATCATGTACCGAATCGGAACGGTTGCGCGCGAAACCCAGATGGTGGACTGGGACTTCGTGATGGGGATTCCGCTGGCGGCCACCGGCAAGAATATCTTTTTCGACCGATAGAACAGCAAACCATCAAAAAGGGGTTCTCGCCAGAGCGGCATGCACGTGGTGGAGCATGGTGCAAAAGTCATAGACGGGTAGCTTCACCGCGGCCTGGACGGCGGCGGCGTAAGGTGGAAGATTGGCGCATTCGAAAAGGATCGTGGCGATACGCGGGTCGGCCGCCAGCATCCGTTCGGACTGTTCCACCACCTCTGATTCGACGCCCTGCACATCCATGCGTCCGGTTCCTTCGAATATCGCTTCCCGGAATTTGGGCTGGTTTTCGAGTCCGACCACCGTGAGCCGGTCCGTGTCGCCGCCGGCTTTGCGCAGGTGCTCCGGCGCCAGGTTGGAGGCATCCGCCGTAATAATTCCGATGCGGTCCTGAGGGCGCAGGGTCGCCTGGATGAAGGGCAATTGCAGCAGGCTCGATGTGAACACCGGCACGGGGAATTCCCGTGCGAGGTCCTCCTGAAAGAGGATCATGAAACCGCAGGTGGTGGTCAGCGCCCTCACCCCTTGCCCCACCAGCGCCCATCCGGCTTCGACGAACGGTTTCAGCAAAGACCGGTCGCGTTCGTGAATCAGCCGCTTGAGGGTGGCGCCGGCTACCGATCGGAGATGCACCGGAAAGGGAAAGGTAGCCGGGTTGCCCACATCACCAGGGATGCGCTCAATCCGGGCATCCATCACCAGGATGCCGATGGCGGCAGGGTTGGAGTCATCGCTCATACCGGCTGTTTACCACCATGGCATCCGACAGACAACCCGCTTTCCCAAGTATTGCTTGACAGTATTTATGCGGCGCTGCTATTTGCTTTCAGTTTAATCTCAAAACCGGCCGCAGGGCCAGTTTTCCAACTATTTCGGGAGGTGTCGAATGAAAAGGAGCTTTGGGGTTTTCGCCGCTGTTTGTTCGTTCATGGTCTTCGCCGCCCTGCCGTTGCAGGCGCAGCAGGTCACCCTCACATGGACCGCCGGCGGGGCCGGCGGCGGCTGGTACAGCATCGCCGGCGGCATCGCTACCATCATCAAGGAAGCCGATGCGGACATCGTCATTAAAGTCATTCCCGGCGGTGGGCTGCAGAACCCGGCGGTGGTTGCCAGCAAGGGCGCCGAGATCGGCTGGGGGCTGCCCTTTTTGAATGCGGCGGCTTACAAGGGCATGGCGCCGTTTGAAAAGCCGCTCGAAGAGCTCAGGGCGCTGGCCGGCGGCATGAGCATGAACTACTTCCATTTTTACGTGGACGCAGATTCCCCGCTCAACAGCATGGACGAGATCTTCGGCCAGAAGAAAAAGGTGCGCCTGGCCATCTCTCAGGCCGGCAGTTCGGACACCTGGGTGTTGGAGCGCGTGCTCGATTCCTACAAGACCAGCATCCCCGACCTCGAGAAGGCGGGTTTCACCTTCCTGCGCGGCAACTATGCCTTCCAGGCGAACCAGTTCAAGGACCAGAACGCCGACGGCGTCTTCACCTTCCTCGCCCTTCCCGGCGCTGCCGTAACCGAGGCGTCGGTCGGCCGCAAGCTCAAGCTGATCGATTTTTCGGCCGGCGCCCTCAAGCATCTCGAACAGTACGGCATCACTGCGGGCAAGATTCCAGCCGGTACCTATGAAAAAGCGGCGAACACCAAGGATGTCGTGACCGCTGCTGCCGGCAGCGTCATCACCGTGCACAAGGACATGAGCGACGAACTGGCCTACCGGTTGACCAAAGCCTTCAACGACAACTTCGAAAAGGCACGCAAGGTCCACTCCAGCATGGAACCATACGAAATCAAGGACGGCCCGACCGGCTGCGGCGTGCCGCTGCACCCCGGCGCCATCAGGTACTATAAGGAAAAGGGGGTATTGAAATAGAAAGCCTCCGATGTTCGGGCAGCATTATTCTGCGGCGATAAACGACTGGAGCTAATTGGGACGATGCGGGAATTGACGCTTCCCTGGAAGGTGCCGATCCTGGTGGTCGCGGTGATCGCCGGCTTTTTCCACTATTACTGCGCGGGGTTCGGCTCGCCCGAGCCCCGTACCTTTCGCGGCTTGCACCTGTCCATGCTCCTGCCGTTTGTTTACTTGCTTTACCCGGCCTGGAAGAAGTCGCCCCGCCACCGTCCGAGCGTGATCGACCTGTTGGCGGCGGCCCTGTGCCTGGCGGCATCCCTCTACACCGTCTTTTATGCCGACCGCTTGAACCAACGGTTTGTCGGCTTCCATCCCGTGCTGACGGAAGAGGTGGTGCTGGGGGCGCTGCTGGCGCTAGCCGTGATCGAGGCCTGCCGCCGGTCCATTTC